>JANQPS010001257.1 GCA_028285365.1 Thermoanaerobaculia bacterium
CGCGCGGTGGTGAGGGGACGGTTTGGCCTTGCCCCTTCCGCGAGCGAGCTACCTGATCAGGCATCGTGGGTGGCTCGGTCGGCACGTCCTCTTGTTCCGCCTGGAGAAGCCCGCCAAGTGCCGCCAGGAGTTGATCGCAGTTCTGGAAGCGCTGTTCTCGGTCCTTGCGATAGCAACGCTCGAGCGTCGTCTGTAGCCGCTCCGGGCAGTCCGGCCACTTCTCCTGGATGGGCGGAGGCATCTGGTTGAGTGCTGCGTACAGGACCTGCGACGGGCTCTTGCCCGTGAAGGCGCGCTCATAGGTGAACAGCTCGTAGGCCACGATCCCGAGCGCGTAGATGTCGCAGCGCCCGTCGAGCTCCTCGGCGCGGATCTGCTCGGGAGCGAGATACGACGCTGTGCCGACGGTCTCGCCGGTAGCAGTCAGCGAGATGTCGATGTCATCCGAGCGAGCGATTCCGAAGTCCATGATCTTGACGACGCCGTCGGCCAGGACTCTGAGATTGCTGGGCTTGATGTCGCGATGGATGACACCGTGACGATGGGCGTGGCCAAGCCCGCGAGCTGCCTGAATGAGGTAGAGCAGTTTGGTAGCAAACGAAAGCGGGATCCGTCTCTCGATCGTCTGCTTGAGGTCCTCTCCCGTCAGATACTCCTGGACCATGTACGGAGTACCGTCCTGCTCTCCGTAGTCGTAGACCACGGTGATGTTGCGGTGCTGGAGGTTGCCGCCGATAGACGCTTCCCGGGTGAAGCGCTCTCTGGCTTCCGGCTGCGTCGTGGTGCACGTCTTGATGGCCACGCGTCGGCGAAGCTGGGAGTCGAATCCCTCGTATACGACTCCAAAACCGCCGGCCCCGATCTTGCGGACGACGTCGTACTTGCCGAATCTCATGGTAGGGGGAGGCGCCGCAGCTTTGGCAAAGGTGGAAAGGTAGGCTCGAATCGCAGGACCACCCGGAGCTGAATCACGCTTGGCTCCAGGTGCGCTCGAACGTGTGATCCCGGCCGCTACATGCTGGTCAGCGGCTACCCTGCAACAGGGCGCAGGCAACCTGGCACAGTAGCATGCCACCGAGCTCTCCCGGTCGCACGACTAGACCGATCGGTAGACGTCTCGGTGTCTCGGCGGGATCCACAGGATCGAGCTCCGGGGTTGCGCCTGGTGATACCGGGAGGCCAGACCGCAGATGTTTGAGACGGCAGCGGTGTGGCGCGTAGAGTGCCTTTCTGTGGACAGCACCAAACCCGGGAACTGGTCGCGCGAAATCCGATGAGCTTGGGGCAGGCAGAGCAACGGCGACTGGAGAGCGCACTCGAGGAGCTCGTGTGCCGCGCCGTCTCGAGCGGGGACTTCACCGATCTGAGCGTCGGGGTCCACAGGCCGGGGCTGGAGATCTGTCGGCGGGCGCCGAGGGAGGTGTCGGAGTCGCCGTGTCTCTATGACCTCGCCTCGTTGACCAAGGTGGCACTGGCCACGACGACACTGATCCTGTCGGAGCGCGACGAGGTGGATCTCGGACTCCGACTGGGCGAGGTCTTCTCGTGCGCTGGGAGCGACCTCGCGGGCCGAACCCTGGAGGACCTTCTGCGTCATCGGGCTGGACTTGCTGCCTGGGCGCCGTTGCCGGTTCTGCTGGGGCGAGGGGACGGTTCTGCTCGAGGGGTACGGCAAGACTTGATCGACGAGATCTTTGCGGCTCGTTGGCAAGGCGCGCCGGCCGATACCTACAGCGATCTGGGGTATCTGCTGGCTGCGGCCGTACTCGAGACGGTCACGGGACGCCGTGTCGAGGAGCTCCTGGTGGACTGCCTACCGGGATTCGACCGCGGCCTGCTCGCGGCTGCCCCGGTGCCTTCGGCGTCGGCCGTGCGGTGCTCCATGGATGGTC
>JANQPS010000767.1 GCA_028285365.1 Thermoanaerobaculia bacterium
ACGGTTTGGGACGCGCCGGGCATGATGCGCATCAAGATCCCCTACGGCGCTCTCGACGCGACCCAGCTCGAGACCCTGGCGGATCTCGCAGAGGAGTACTCGGACTCGATCTGCCACGTGACGACCCGCCAGGACATCCAGTTCCACTTCGTCCACATCGACGACACGCCAGATCTCATGTGGCGGCTGGGCGCGGTCGGAATCACGACCCGCGAGGCCTGCGGCAACTCTGTTCGCAACATCACCGCGTGTCCCTTGGCCGGTGTCTGCGCCGACGAGCCGTTCGACGTGTCGCCTTACGCGCACGCGCTCACCTACTACCTGCTGGGGCACAAGGACGCGCAGGACTTCGGGCGTAAGGTCAAGATCGCCTTTTCGGGTTGTGCGCAACACGCCTGTGGGCTCGCCAACATGCACGACATGGGACTGGTCGCGCGCACGCGGACCATCGACGGTCACGAGCGTCGTGGCTTCGAGTTCTACGTCGGCGGGGGACTGGGTGCCGTGCCCCATCAGGCCAAGCTGCTCAGCGACTTCGTGCGCGAAGACGAGCTCTTGCCGACCGCCCAGGCAATCTGCCGCATCTTCGCCCGCCTGGGCGAGAAACGGAATCGTGCGCGCGCGCGCCTCAAGTTCCTCGTCGCCAAGCTGGGGATCGAAGCGTTTCGTGAGCTCGTGCAAGAGGAGCTGGAAGCCATCCCTCGAGACGATCGCTGGGTTGCGTATCTCGACGATCTCGAGGTGGCAGACGAGAGACCGACCAGGCCTCCTTCCAGGCTGGAGCAGGGCAACGTGAGCGAAGACGAGAGTCTGGCTTTTCGTCTCTGGCGAGAGAGCAACGTTCAGCCTCAGCGGCAGGAGGGCTTCGTTGCGGTCACCGTGGTGTTGCCGCTGGGCGACCTCACGTCGCTGCAGACCCGCCGCCTCGCGGAGATCACACGCCAGTTCAACGGGGGGCACGTCCGCCTGACCGTGGATCAGAACGTCGTCTTGCGCAACATTGCTGAAGGCGACCTGCCGGACCTCTGGCGAGCGCTGGGCGAGGCGAGGCTCGGGCAGCCCGGAGCCGGCACGCTCGTCGACGTCACGTCGTGCCCCGGTACGGACACCTGCAAGCTCGGGATTTCGGCGTCACGAGGACTGGCCTCCGAGCTGCGTCGGCAGACTCAGCTGGGAAACTTCCTCCGCGAGGAGGCCGTCCAGGCGCTGCGCATCAAGGTCTCGGGTTGTTTCAACTCGTGCGGCCAACATCACGTGGCCGACATCGGCTTCTACGGTGTCAGTCGAAAGCACCAGGGCCGAGCGGTTCCTCACTTCCAGGTGGTGCTGGGAGGTCAGTGGACGGAGAATGCGGGAGCCTATGGTCTGGCCATCGTGGCGGTACCGTCGAAGCGCATCCCGGATGTCGTCAACCGGTTGACTCGCTACTACGTCAGTGAGCGGGAAGGCAACGAGAGCTTCCAGGCGTTCGTGGCTCGGGTCGGCAAGGCGAGCCTGCGCGAGCAGATCGACGATCTGACCAAGCTTCCCGACTATGCGGATGCTCCGGAACTGTTCTCGGACTGGCGCGATCCGCGAGAGTTCACGATCGGTGACCTGGGAGTCGGCGAGTGCGCTGGCGAAGTGGTTTCAGTGGTCGAGTTCGGCCTGGCGGACAGCGAGCGTATGGCTTTCGAGGCGCAGCTGCTCTACGACCGAGACGAGGCCACGCGGGCGGGGCGGCGTGCTTACGAGGCCATGCTGGAGGCTGCCAAGTCCCTGGTCCTGCTGGAGAACGTCGACGTGTCATCGGCGCCGGACGACATCGTGGGCGAGTTTCGCAGCCGCTATTTCGACAACCAGCGCTTCTTCGATCCTTTCGCCGGTGGCAAGTTCGGCAACTACCTGCTGGCCGCGCACGCGGAGAGCGAGGCGAACGAGGTGAACGGGGCCAACGGTGAGCGCGGCGAGCTCGCAGAGGAGGCGGCTCGTCAACGAATCGAAGAGGCTCAGCTGTTCATCGAAGCCGCGCACGCGTGTTATCAGCGTCTTGGGCAGGAGGCTGCCTCATGACCATCCCGAACAGCGGAGACAACATCGTCGGGGACAACGTGGCCGCGGACAATGTGGCCGCGAACAGTACGGTGAGTCACGCTGGAGTCACCCCCACCGAGTCAGCCACTTCGAGTCACAAGGTCGACGTCAAGGTGCCGCTGGCTGACCTTCAGTCGCAGCTCGAAGTCGAGGCGATCATTCCGGTCTTCCATTCGTTGATTCAAGAGCAGCGCCTGCCTCAGCTGCTGGTAGACGTTGCGGACTACTCGCACATGCCCGGCGAGCCGTTTGTCCTGCTCGTGGCTCACGAGGGTCTGTTCGCGCTCGAGGGGGGCGAGCGGCCTGGTCTTCGCTACAGCCAACGGCGAGGAGTCGCGGATGAGGGAGGCTGGAGCGCCTCGGTGCGATCTGCCGTCGCGGCGGTGCTCGAGGCGCGAGTCGAGATCGAAGCCTCGGGCGCACTCTCGGACGATCTGAGGGCTTTGCTCGCCTTCCAGAACGATCAGGTCGAGATCACCATCAACGATCGGTCGGTCGCTCCCGGCCCGGTACAGGAGGTTTTCGTCGACGCGGTGCGGGACGTCTTCGCTGAGCTCGGGGTCGAGACCCGAGTCGAGCTCGTGGAGGCTCGGCCCCAGAGAATGGATGATCGTCTGACCCTGCGGGTCTCGTGGCAGGGCGGTCCCTCTGCCGCCGATCTGTTGGCCAAAGCCAGCCCATGACCCAGCCCATGACACTGTCCAAGGTGCTCACCCGCAAGCCCACTGACTGGAACGTGTCTGGGAGGTCAGCCGAAGGCCGCGGGTGTCTAGCTTTCGGTGGCGACCGCTCGCTTGACGAACTCGAGCACCTCGTCGGTCAGCTCGAGCTCGAGGGCCGCGGCGCGCCCTCTCTCCGACATCTTGCTCCACGTCTTGCGCAGGATCTCGAGCAGCTTCTCTTCGTCGGCGGCGTGCTCGCGAGCGAAGTCGTCGAGATGCTGCTCGAAGAAGACCAGGCAGGCGGTGTCCTCCAGGGTCTGGGTCTCCGGGTCGCTCTTGAGTCGGCGCTTGGCGATCAGGGCCTTCACGCGGTCGATCGTGCTCGTCTCGAATCCCTCGGCCTCCAGAACCTCGGCGGCCAGCTCGCCGTGGAGCTTTTGGCAGTCGCGTCGCCAACGGAGGTAGCCGGCGCGTCCTGTGGGGTAGCTGGCCCTCGGCATGCGGTGGCGACCGAGATGCTGGGCGCGCGCCGCGAGGCGCAGTTCAGGGCTCGCGTCGGGTTCGAGGACCGCCAGCCACCTGGTCATCTGCCTCCCGTAGTGTTCGTCCTGTGGGACGGACTCGCCTCGCCACACAACGGCTCTCTCGTCCTCTGCGTTGATCCGGTCGAAAGCGTCGATGACGCGCTCGAATGGCGTGGGCTCGGTCTCGGGACTGGGGTGTTCTTCCGACATCGACAAGCGGGGACGGAGTCAGCCGAGCAGCTCGGCTGCTCTCGTTGCGAAGTAGGTCAAGATGATGCTGGCTCCCGCTCGCTTGATGCCGGTGAGGCTCTCGAGCATCAGGGCGTCACCGTCCATCCAGCCGCGCTCGGCGACAGCTCGAACCATCGCGTACTCGCCGCTCACCTGATAAGCCGCGACCGGAAGGTCGACGGCCGCTCGAACCGCTGCAATGACGTCCAGGTAGGGGCCAGCGGGTTTGACCATGACGATGTCGGCGCCTTCGGCCACGTCGAGTCTGGCCTCGCGAATCGCTTCGACGACGTTGCCAGCGTCCATCTGATACGTCTTCTTGTCCCCGTGCTTGGGAGCCGAGTCGAGGGCGTCTCGAAAGGGACCGTAGTAACTCGATGCGTACTTGGCGGTGTAGGCCAGGATGCCCACCTGATCGTGGCCGGCATCGTCGAGACGGGTCCGGATCGCTTGGACTCTTCCGTCCATCATGTCCGAGGGAGCGACCAGGTCGGCTCCCGCCTCGGCCTGGACGACCGCCATGTCGGCCAGAACCGCGAGCGTCGGATCGTTGAGGATCTCGCCGTTCTCGACGATGCCGTCGTGACCGTCGCTCGAGTAGGGGTCCATCGCGACGTCGGTGATGACCAGCAGGTCGGGCAGCTCGCGCTTGAGCTGTCGGACGACTCGAGGAAGCAGGCCCTCCGGGTTGAGCGACTCGGTAGCTCGCGGGTCTTTCAGGGTGTCATCGATGGCGGGAAACAGCGCGACGGCTCGCACGCCGGCGTTCCAGGCCGCGTGCGCCTCACGCAGCAGGCCCTCCGGGGTCAGTCGCGCGCAGCCAGGCATCGACTCGATGGGCTCGTCGCTCGTGCCGTCGATGACAAAAAGGGGCTGGACCAGGTCTGCAGGTGTCAGGGTGGTCTCGCGAACCAGGTCGCGGAGCGCGGCTGTTCGTCGGTTGCGACGTGGTCTCTCGACCAGCGAGGAACGATCCATGGAGCGCAGGATAGCCGAGCCGCTCGACCCTCGCCCTCGGCAACGGGACGAGACGTAGCGCCCAGGGGTCGGTGGGAGCGACCAGGCTCGCGGCGGCAGTCGAGAGGCAACCGGCTCGTGGCACGTCAGAAATCCGAGCCAAGCGAGAGGTTGGCGTCCCTCTCGAGGGCGAAGTCCCAGCTGAGAAGAACCGGTTGGATGGAGGTGGTCGCATGAGTGGCATCGAGGGATCGCTCTACGAAGCGCGGAAGTCGAGGCCCGCGCGCGAGCCCATGCGAATGGCGGAGTCGGCTCTTCGAGGTCGGCTCTCCTCCACGCTGAGGAACCTGTTCGTCGTTGGTGTCGACTGGCGCGCTGGCGGTCGTTACGTCGAGCAAGCGCGGCGGTACTCCGAGGCCATCGCGGAGCGGGTCGAAGAGCTGGTGTCCGGCGGGGTGCTGCAAGAGGCTCTCGTGATCTCGACCTGCAATCGTTTCGAAGTCGTCGGGGTTCGGGCAGTTGGAATCGAGGAAGGCTCACAGAAGTCGACTCCCGTTCAGACCCCTGAGGATCTCCTGGCGGCGGAGCTGACGGTCGAGAACGCCAAGCAGTCGATCGTCGGACGATGGCAGGGCACGGAGGCGCTGAGGCACATCTTCCGTCTCGCTGCGGGTCTCGAGTCGGCGCTTTTGGGAGAGCGTGACATTCGCGGACAGTTGCGCGCGTCGCTGCGGTGTGCTCTCGATTCCGCCTGGTGCTCGTCAGCTCTCGAGCAGGTCGTCCACGAGGCGCTCGATGCTGCGCGTCTCGCCCATGAGAAGACCGCGGTTGGTGCCGGTCACTCCAGCCTAGCCGAGGTCGCGGCTATCGAAGCTCTGGGTCAGGGCGAGGGTGACACTGGTACCGACGGCGAGCGACGTATCCTGCTGGTGGGAGCGGGCGAGATGATCGACAAGTGTGCCCGCAGACTCATGCGCGAGCCCGTCACCCTGTTGTTCGCGAACCGGACGCGCCAGAAGGCCGACGAGCTTGCGAGCCGATACGGCGGCCAGGCCGTCGCGTGGCCGAGCCAGGGGGGACCGAGGGTTTCGATCGTCGTGACAGCGACGTCTTCTGCTCGGGTGCTCCTTGGTGCGCGTCAGCTGCGCGCGATGCTCACGATATCCCCTGGCATCTCTAATCCGCTAGTCGTCGATCTCGGAATGCCTCCCGACGTCGATGCAAAGGCGGCCGAAGCGCTCGGCGCGCGTTACGTTGGTTTGTCCGACCTCGCCCTGATCACGGAAGAGACCCGGGTCGAGCGCGAGCGAGCCGCAGAGATGGCGGGCATCGTGGTCGATGAGCGCTTGGCTGCGTTCTGCCAGCGAGCTCGTCGGATGCAGGCTGATCCATGGGTGAGCGCGCTTCAACGGCGCTATCGCGAGACGGTCATGGCGGCGCTCGGGGACCTCGAAGCGACTCTCGGTCGGGGCCAGGGTCCCCGCAGCCCTGACGACGGGCAGCTGGACGGGGCCTCGGCCGAACGTCAGAACCTCGAGAAGTGGGCACACCGCCTGGCCCGCAGGCTGGCCCACGACCCCTCGCGTGCGTTGCGAGTCCTCGCCGAGGCTGATCTGCTGGATGCATTCGGTGCGGCGTTCGATGGCCAGGATCGACGTCATGTCTCGTAACGGCCACGCTCGGTACTACCCGGTGTCGCTCGACTTGCGAGGTCGTCTGGTGGCAGTGGTGGGAGGGGGCTGGGTCGCCGCGGAGAAGATCGAAGGGCTCGTAGGCGCCGGCGCTCAGGTGCGCCTGATTGCGCCGCAGCTCGAGGACGCCGTGCAGGGGTGGGCAAAACATCCTCAGGTCGAGCACATCGCCAGAGATTACGAGGCGGGGGATCTCGAGGGGGTATTCCTGGTCTTTTCCGATCGCGAAGATCCCGCCGTGTTCGCCCAGGTGTTCGCCGAGGCGGAGGAGCGTCAGATCTTTGCGAACGTCCAAGACGAGGTGCCGTTCTGCAGCGTGATCGCTCCCGCCTTGTTTCGCCAGGGTGATCTCCAGATCGCGATCTCCACGAGCGGTAGCGCGCCAGCCCTGGCGGTGCGTCTGCGAGAGCGGTTCGAGCGCGAGCTGGGATCGCACTACGCAGACTTCCTGGACGTCGCGAGGCGTCTGCGCCGACCGCTCAAGGAGCGGTTTCCGGACTTTGCAGATCGGCGCCGACGCTGGTACGAACTGGTCGACTCGCCGGTCCTCACGTTGCTCGAGAAGGGGCACGTCGAGGCCGCTGACCGCCTGATCGAGGGGATCATGGGCGTTGCACCGGAAGAGGCCGACTGACGAGAGACGTCCGGCAGCCCAGCTGAGCGTCGGCTGAGGGCGTTGACACGTCGCTGACTCGGATAGGGTTTGGCCGACTCTCGACTGTCACACGGTCAACCAGCTGATTGGTGATCCTGTCGAGGGGTCAGCTACGCACATGATCCCCGTATTGACTGCAGAACTCGACTCCTCGACCCTGCGCTCAGCCGTGCGTTCGGCTGTGTGCTCAACAGAGTGCTACTCCTGCGCTGCTCGTGACAGATGGAGCGGGCGGACCCTGGACGACACATGCTGATTACGATCTCCCGACAGTACGCGGCGGGTGGCTCTCACGTCGCTCGTCTGGTGGCGCAGCGGCTCGACTGGCGGCTGATCGACAACGAGATCATCGACGAGGTGGCAGAGCGTGCTGGACTCCCGGCAGAAGAGGTCGCTCGGCAGCAGGAGCGCGCGCCGTCGTTCATCGAGCGGCTGGCGAGCGTTACCGCGGTACAGCTACCAGAGCTGTTCATGGCTCCGACCATCAACGAGGTGGCCGAAGAGGCTCGCCTGGCGCAGATCACGGGCAGCGTCGTAGACGAGCTCGCGAGCGATGGGCGCTGCGTGCTGGTGGGGCGTGCCTCGGCGGCGGTCTGCGCTGATCGGCAGGACGCACTGCTCGTGCGCCTGGTGGGCGAGCACGATGTGCGCCTGCGCCACGCGATCGAGCTCGGCGTAGCGAGCGAGGCTGCGGAGGACACCTTGCGTGAGACGGACGGCAACCGCGCGCGCTATCACCGCCAGTACTACGGGCGCGACTGGGAAGATCCGGTGCTCTACGACGCGGTCCTCAACACCTCGCGGCTCGGCTACGAGGGAGCAGCCGATGTCGTGGTGACGCTCGCGGCCCGGCGCTGGGGGCTCAACCCCAAGCCAGCGGCGCCGGCCGAGTAGACACGTCGGCGCCATGTTCGATCCCTCCGTTCCTGACGCGCTCGCTGCGCTCGAGACCGGCACGCTGGAGCTGGGTTTCGACATGCCCTCTGATCGCGCGACCGGGGCGTTGCTTCGTTTCCTGGTCGCGTGTCGGCCATCCTGTCGAATTCTCGAGATCGGAGTGGGGACCGGGCTCGGCGCCGCCTGGCTCCTCGACAGCCCGGATGACTCGCTTCGCTACCTGGGTATCGACAACGATCCTGCCCCCTTGGCGGTCGCTCGTGAGGGTCTCGCCGGAGATTCGAGAGTCGAGCTGGTTTTGTGCGACGGTGACGAGCTGATTCCCGAGCTGGTGCGTGAGCGTCGGCGCTTCGACGTCATCTTCGCCGACAGCTGGCCAGGGAAGTACAGACTCCTCGACGAGGCTCTCGAGCTCCTCGATGACGGCGGCGTGTTCGTGATCGACGACATGCTGCCGCAACCCAACTGGCCCGAGGGGCACGAAGAGAAGGCTGCGGTTCTGCTCCGCGAGATCTCCGGGCGAACCGACCTGGTGGCGGTGCCGCTCGATTGGTCCACGGGGATCGTACTCATCACGCGGCCAAGCTCTTGACTCCCACTCCCGGTCCTTCTCTCCCGGGCTCGCTCCCGCGTCCCCTGGCGCGCCGCACCCTCATCCCCAGACCGCCTGTAGCTCGGCGATTCCAAGGGGCTCGCCATCCCATGATCGAGGGCTTCTGGGAACTCGAGCGCCGACTGAGCGTCGGCTTCAGCCATCTCGTACTACCACGTATTCCCTACCTGGCGCCTCTGTATGGCCTCCAGCTCGAGAAGACGCTGACTCTGGCCGAAACGGTCGTCGAGCTGCCGTATGGCATCGACGAGGAGGACGAGGTGCGGCTTCTCCTCCTGACGGATCTGCACGTGGGGGTCTTCATGACCGAAGCTGCTGTCGCTCAGGCCTTGTCCCGTGTTGCTGAAGCCGAGCCCGACCTCGTCCTCTGGTCGGGTGACTTCGTGACCTCTTCGGCTGGTCAGCTGGAGCCCCATCTCGATGCGATCTCGAAGCTCCGTGCGGCCTGTGGTGTCTTCGGAGTCCTCGGCAATCACGATCACTTCGGAGGTGATTCCCAACAACTCGTCGCCATGCTCGAGGATGTCGGCGTGCAGATGCTGGACAACGCCTCGACCGTCGTCGAGTGTCGCTCCTCGCGCTTTCGTCTGGCCGGGATCGACGACTGGGCCGAGGGTCGACCGGATCTCGACTGTGCGCTGGAGAACACTGGTGCCGCGGCTGACGACGAGAGTGTTGTCCTGATGAGCCATCAACCAGACGCCTACTTCGAAGCTGCGCTGCGCGGCGTCGACCTCGTTCTCTCGGGACACACGCACGGAGGCCAACTACGCCTGCCCGGACTGCCGCCGCTCGTGACGATGAGTCGTCATCGTTTCGTCGATGGACACTACTGCGGTCCAGCACCGTCCGGAGACCCGAGTCACCTCGTGATC
Source organism: Thermoanaerobaculia bacterium (assembly GCA_028285365.1). Lineage (GTDB taxonomy): Bacteria > Acidobacteriota > Thermoanaerobaculia > Multivoradales > Multivoraceae > JANQPS01. The sequence continues at coordinate 9,179 of JANQPS010000767.1, forward strand.
AGTCGTGGCCTGGGCGCCGTGCAGCTGCCCCTGCGGACTTGGTGTGCCCCGGAGGCTGTCCTGATTCGTCTGCGAGCCGGCGAGGCCGGTCAGATCGGGGAGCCTGGTAGTGGATAGGGTGGGCTCGAGAGACCTGTTCGGGAAAGCCGCGGTTCGGGAAAGCTGCGGCCAACTCTGTCGAGGGATTCAGGATGGTTCGAGTTTGCGATAGGTACGGCAACAGCAGCGCCCACGTGTCGGATGACGTCTTGCCGAAGCGTTCCCTAGTGACGGTCGCCCTGGTGTTGGCGCTGGTGCTCACGAGCCTCGCAACGGCGGGTGCCCAATCGGACCAGCAGCCCAACATCGTCTTCATCCTGATCGATGACCAGCGTTACGACGCGCTCTCGGCCTTCGGCCATCCGTTTCTCGAGACGCCGAACCTGGACGCCATTGCCGAGGACGGCGTGGTCTTTCGCAACGCCTTCGTGACGACCTCTTTGTGCTCTCCGAGTCGAGCGTCGATCCTGACGGGGCAGTACGCGCACAAACATCAAGTCTTGGCCAACCGCACGCCGCTGGCACCAGAGATCCCGACCTTTGCGACGGGCCTTCAACAGGCCGGGTACGACACGGCCTTTGTCGGCAAGTGGCACATGGGAGCGCCGGACGATTCGCCGCGGCCGGGCTGGAACCGGTGGGTTTCGTTCCCCGGTCAGGGACGCTACTTTGGCCAGCGCCTGAACGTCGATGGTGAGCATCTGGACCAGGATGGCTATCTGACTGACGTGCTGACCGACTACGCCGTCGAGTTCATTCGGCGCGAGAGGACCCGTCCGTTCCTGCTGTACCTGTCACACAAGGCGGTGCACTCGGACTTCGATCCCGCCCCGCGCCACAAGGGGAGCTACGCAGACGAGCGTTATCCGCATCCTCCTTCGATGGCCGACACAGACGAGAACTACGTCGGCAAGCCTGACTGGGTCCGTGCGCAGAGAAACAGCTGGCACGGGGTCGACGGGATGTACGACGGCCGCGTCGACTTCGACCAGTTCGTCATCGACTACGCCGAGACCCTGAGGGCCGTCGACGACTCGGTCGGGCGCGTGGTGGCCGCGTTGAGAGATCAGGGACTGCTGGCATCGACCGTCCTCGTGTTCACCTCTGACAACGGCTTTCAGTTCGGCGAGCACGGATTGATCGACAAGCGCACGATGTACGAAGCGTCGATCCGAGTGCCGCTGATCGTGCACGCGCCCGCGTTGGGTGAACCGTCTCGAGAGCTAGAGCAGATGATCCTCAACGTCGACTTTGCGCCCACTTTCCTCGAGCTTGCCGGTGTCGACGTTCCCGACGAAATGCAGGGTACCTCGTTTGCGGCGCTTCTGCGCGGGGAGGACCCAGCGTGGCGTGATGCTTTCCTCTACGAGTACTTCTGGGAGCGAGCCTTCCCCCAGACGCCGACCGTACTCGGTGTGCGCACCAATCGCTACAAGCTCATGCGCTATCACGGCATCTGGGATCGCTACGAGCTCTACGATCTCGAGAACGATCCTGACGAGCGGCACAATCTCATTGGTGACTTCGTGACCACGACCCAGATCGGCCACGTGGAAACTCGAGTCCTGGGCGGCAGCACGCCGGGACTGCGCGCACTTCTGGGAGGTGGAGCCGAGTCCCAAGAGCTCAAGGATCTCTTTCGCTCCCTGTGGACTCGTCTCGACGAGCTGATCGTCGAGTTGGAGGTCGCGCCGGAGCCGAACTGGCGACCCTAGAGGCTTTCCGAGCTCGGCATTCGGTCACGAGGGCGAAGCCCGCTGCTCGACGTGGTCGGAGACCGCTGCGGGCTATGATGTCGACAGCTTCCCGAAGCTCACACGTACCGTTCGCCCCTGCTTTTGGTCCAGGACCCGATGTGGTTCCTGATAGCCCGTGGCGATGTGCGGCACGATGATTCTGATGATGATTCAGATGATCCAAGTGATTCAGACGATCCATGCTAGGAGGAGTTGCCGGATGAGATTTCCTGAACGAACTGAGGTCAAGAGCTCGGTCTTGGGTGTGAGGGTCGCACTGTCTGTGTTGGTGCTGGCGCTGATCATCTCGGGGTGTGCGGGTGCACCCG
>JANQPS010001291.1 GCA_028285365.1 Thermoanaerobaculia bacterium
CATGGAGTTCTTCAACGATCTTGGATTAGCCGAAGAGAAAGAGCGGCGAGTCGAGCTGATGATGCCGTACCAGATCAACAAGGAGCTCATGGCGTCGAGCTCGGCGAAGATCATGCACGACATGCCCATCCATCACGGCTACGAGATGAGCGAAGACATGGTCGACGATGAGCGCTCGATCATCTATGACCAGGCCGAGAACCGTCTGGACGCGCAGAAGGCGATCATGCTCCACCTGCTGCACGAGCTGGTCTGACGAGGGGTGTGCAGGTCATGACTCGGCACAGCGACTCGTCGGCGGAGCTCCTGGAGCGCGCTCGAATCTACGATGGCAGCTTCATCACCCTCGACCGGGACCGCGTGAGACTGCCCAATGGTGTCGAGGTCGACATCGATGTCGTCAGGCATCCGGGCGCGTGCGTGGTGTTGCCCGTGCTGGACGATCAGCGCATCGTCATGGTGCGGCAGTACCGCCACGCCACCGACGGGTGGCTGCTCGAGCTACCGGCGGGCAAGCTCGATGCCGGAGAAGACCCGCGGGAGTGCGCTCTTCGAGAGGTCGAGGAGGAGACCGGCTATCGTGCCGGGGAGCTCGTCGAGCTCGGCTTCATCTGGCCGGCCCCGGGGCTCACGGACGAGAAGATCTTCGTGTTTCTCGCAAGAGACCTGACCTTGGTCGAGCAGAAGCTCGAGGCCGACGAAGTCCTCGATGTCGAGTTGGTACCGCTCGACGTCTTGCGCTCCTGGTCAGCGTCAGGTGAGCTCGTCGACGCCAAGTCGATCTGTGCTCTCTGGCGGGCAAGTCGCTACCTCGACTCGTAGACGCTCGGGAGCGAAGCGCCCTTCGTGAGTGAGGAGGAGAGTCGGAGCAGGGCGGGTTGTTTCTCTCGGCTGATCAGGAAGCGGGAGGCCCGGTTCTCGAGCTCTTGCGGCCGAGGACGAGGAAGATCACTCCTCCGACCGCGACGGTGAGCAGGGCGAGCGACGACTCTACGGGGCGCCCGCGAAGCGCCCAGATCATCGTCCAGGCCGAGACGATGAGAAAGAGGCAGGGGGTGAGGGGGTAGCCCCAAGTTCGAAACGGACGCTCGAGATCCGGCCGCCTGATGCGCAGAACGATGACCGACGAAACCGCCAGGCTCGTGAACAGCGTCAGCGTGAAGCCGGCGTACTGCTGGATCTGATCGACCGTTCCGGTGACGATGATGAGCGACGTCACGACACCTTGGAGGATCAGCGAGACCCAGGGCGCCCGAGTGTCCGAGTGCACGAGCGAGAGGACCCGAGCTGGTTCGAAGTCGCGTCCGAACGCGTAGTAGACCCTAGGGCCGGCGATGGTCATCGCTGACATGGAGGCGAGGATGGAGCAGGCGAGAACGATCGTGATGAGTCCGGTGCCAGTCGCTCCGAACAGCTGCTGGCCGGCGACGATTCCTACCTCCACGTGGCCGGCCAGCTGGTCGACGTTGGCACCGTAGAGGTAGACCATGTTGAGGCCCAGGAAGA
>JANQPS010000007.1 GCA_028285365.1 Thermoanaerobaculia bacterium
TGGGAAGGGCAAGTCCTCTACCTGAGAACTGGCCAAAGGTTCCAGGCCGAACTCGACCAGTCGGGCGGCGATGTCGCTGGCGCTCGGCCCGGACGGTGCGTCGTGCTCGAAGGCGATGGCAACAAAGCCGGGCCTGGGTTCGAAGCTCAGCCAGCTGTCTCCATACCGAAAGGTCTCCCAACCCGGTCTTCTCACGAAGACACTGAGGAGCATTTCTTCTTCACCTTCGTCGAGCTCCGCCTGGAACGCGACAGGAGGCAACTCCCAGCCGTCGAGCTGTGAATCACCAAGTTCTCCTGAGAGTCGATAGATCCCAGGATCAACCTGGAAGAGATGCTCAGGATGTCTGGTGATCTGATCCGGAGAATCGCGCTCGGGATCATGGATGGGATCGAGTCCGAGCGTGCAGTCGCCGTTGATGCAGCGGCCACCAGGGAGGAACACACCAACTTCGACCGAAATCGGTCGCCTTCTTTCAGTCATGCTCTTTGGTCCTCTCTCTCGCCAAGGTTCCGAGGGCTCCCGTCCAAAGCTGTGCTCATTGCTCATCGCTCACCGCGGACCAAGCCGAGACTTCTGAAACTCGAGACCAAGCTGTCATACGACTCAAACCGCTCCTCCGGCTTCTTGGCCAACATCGTCTCCACCACTCGCTCCAGCTCCTGCGGAACGTCATCCCGAAGATCCGTCAGAGCAGGCACTACACCGTGCAGGTGGCCAGAGAAGATCTCGACCCTGCGCTGGCCGTGGAAGGGGCGTCGGCCGGTCAGCATCTCGAACAGGGTGATGCCCAGCGAGTACTGATCTCCATGCCACCCGACCTCCTCGCCAAGACAGGCCTCAGGGCTCATGTAGGCCGGTGTTCCCAATACCTGATCGCTGGTCGTCAGCTGAGTGGCGTCGTCGATATGCGCTATCCCGAAGTCGGCGACGACCGCATCACGGTGCTCGTCGACGAAGATGTTCCTGGGATTGACGTCGCGATGGACGATTCCACGCTCCAGCGCGACGGACAAACCACGAGCGGTAGCGACCGCGATCCGACACGCCTGGTCGACGGGCAGTGAGCCTCTCTCGTCGATCAGGTCTCTCAAGGAGCTCTCGCGGAAGTACTCGAGCACCAGGAACGGGGCGTGCTCGTGAACACCGCGGTCGAGGACCTGGATCACGTTCGGATGAGCGAGCTCCTGCAGGATCCTCGCCTCACGCTGAAAGCGCTCGACGAGCTTGGGGTTGAGAAGGGGACCGGGTTTGATGACCTTCACCGCGACGTCGCTGCCATCGGCCGCTTCGGCCCAGAAGACCGAGGCCATGGCGCCTTCACCAACCTTGAGGCGTATGCGGTACGCGCCGATCTGTTCCGGTGCCGAGGTATCAGGTACCGAGAGGCCATTGGCCTGCCAATAGGCCTCACGGAGGCGAGCGGCACAGTTCTGCGCAACCACCCTCAGTGTCTTGACGTCACTTCCCGAGAAGTTCGTGAGCTCCACCTTCTCACCGACAAACAGGGCGCCCCAGACCTCGTCCGCGACGATCATGGGAAGCGCAACGGTTGCGCCAATCGCGTCCATACCGCGCAATACGTCGTAGTCCGAGATGGTGGCGTCGACGTTCTCGTCGATATCGTCCCGGAAGATCTCACCCTTTTCGGCTTCGATTCGCTCGAACACGCTCCGGAGCTCTTCAGCACCGTCGGCCACCGTCAGCAAGTCGGTGCTGGCTCCCAGCCACCACTGACCCGTTTCCGGGTGCCTGAAGAACAGAGCAACATGCTCACTCGAAGTGTCAGCGGCCAGCTCGCGAACCAAGGTTCTACAGAAGTCCTGCGGCAGCGACTGCGCATCTGAGATGGTGCTGAGCTCTGCCAGCGTCGTGAGCTGATCCGTCGACTCGTGCAGACGCCGCTCTACACGCTTGCGGACGCTGTGATGAATCGGACTCGCCACAAAGGCGGCCAGTGCAACGAGCACAAAAGTCGCTCCAGTGGCCTCGGCCGGGATGATCAGCCGGGACAGCGGAACCACGGTCGCCACGGCGACGGCAAAGACAGCCGACAGCACCAACGCCACGGCACCGTAGGTCAGGCCGTGCAGCAGCAGCTCGTCCAGCTGAAACAGGTTGTGCTTGACCACCGCGTATCCGAGAACCAGAGGAAACAACAGCACGGTGAGCTCGACCGTGAACTGGCCGAAGTCCATCCGGTCGCTGCTAGCCACTCTCGCGAGCCAGTGGAGAGCCAGCGGAGCCAGTGAGACGAGCACCGCCAGCTGGAGAGCCCGAGCGCGCTGGATCTCGAAGTTGGTGGCGCCCCGGGCTCGGCGAACGTAGGCGACGGCAACTCCCGTGAACAGCACGATGAGCAGCACGAACCCGAACCACGCTACAGAAAGCCGAACGCCCAGCAGTCCAAACTTGGCCAACGAGGGCACCGTGAGCCAAGCGCCGAGAGCGATGGCGAAGCTCGTCGCCGCAACCACCGCCAAAGCCAGGCGAGCCTGAACAGGCGTGCGACGCATCGGCGTGAAGTTCAAGAAGAGATTGAAGGCCGCCACCGGCAGCAGAGCCCTGAGCACGAAGAAGGTATACCGCTCCATCTGGCTCTTCGCGTTGAAGTCGATTGCCCGGAGCCACCAGAACGCTGCACAGCAGAGACAGAAGAGCAAGAACGCTCGCACCGTTCTCGAAGACGGCCTCCAGCGAAAACAAGCCAGACCGATCGCGGCAAACCCCCAGCCAGCGACATGGCGGGCCGCCGACAGCCAGGTGTCCAGCCACTGCACGGCGACGTCTCTCGACACGCCGTCTTCTCCGCGGACTGTCAAGAGCATGCGCGCCTTGCCCTGAGTCGCGATGAGCTCTTCGAGAGCCTGTTGGTTCAGCACCGGCTCGCCTTCGACTGTAGTGATCTCTCCGCCACCAAGGACATCGAACGGCACGCCTGCAGTGTCCTCTGGAGACCAGGTCGCCACCTCGCTGAACGAGCGAACGGACACCCAGGAGAGCGACCTCAGCTCTTCACCCTTGACGAAGGTCAGATCGAAGGGCTCGGTTCTCTGCGCTAGTAGGTCCGAACGCCGCTCGATAGGCAGGCCTCCAGCCTCGACGAGCCGCCAGCCTTGAAGGCTCGCCAACTGATCGTCGACATCCCAGCTCGCTATGACGTTCATGTCGTCGTCGAAAGCGAGATCGATCGAAACGGCTGAGAAACTCATCCAAACCCTGACCGCTGCAATGAGACCGACGATGGCCACGCACGCTACGAGGTACGTTCGCCAACGTTGATCGAGGGGGTGCATAGTGAGATCGCGCTCGACTGAGTGCACAAGCGCTGCCAAGGAGTGTTGACGGACATCCGTCGGAGATTTGGAGGGTCAGAGCGGAATCAGAGGCTATCGAAGTGTCCCAAGGCTCGATGTCGGGCATGTCGGCGACACGTGGACGACATGTCGGCGGCCTTTCGAGCGCTCACTTCAGACCCCGGTTTCGTAGGAAGTTCACAGAATTTCCTCCTTCGTTTCCGTCCTTAGGGCATGGGGAGCGAGGCAAGTCATTTGCTGACATCATCATGCTGGGCCCTTGCGGAGCGACGACCGGCGTTCCAAACCAGGAGCCCGCCGGCAGCACTGCGGGACACCTTCATGAGCGATCTAGACCGAACCGTTTCGCACTTCGAACCACCGAACGCTCAGGCTGAGAGCCAGTACCTCCAGGTCACCGTGCTCTGCCACCCCGATCTCAGGCGCGTCGGCGAAAGCACGTCTGTGAGGTACAAGGCCGGCCGAACTCTCAAGTTGTCTCGTACGACTCCCGAGTTTTCCAACTCCGAGGGCACCAGCGGTGGAATCCTGGCGGAACGCAGGATCAGCAGGACACCGTTGACGCTCCTCATCGAAGAGGATGGCGCGCTCGCGATCAACGTGCCAGCGACTGGCACACGAGTCCTGATCGACCGCAAGCGCTCCTCGGGTCTCATGACGATCGAGCCCGACAGGCTCGAGCGCGGCGTGGTGATCGAACTCGGCGGAGCGACGGCCCTTCTGATCTTCCGACGCGGCGAACGCCCCAAGTCAGCCAGTGCGGAAACCTGGGGGCTGCTTGGCCAGAGCCCGGAGATCGTTCGAATCCGCAAGGAGATTGCGAGGGTTGGCGAGGTCGACGTTCCTGTGCTCCTTCGTGGCGAAACAGGGACCGGCAAGGAACTCGTCGCCCGCGCACTTCACGCCGCCAGTAGGCGACGCGATCGCCCTTTCGTCGCGGTCAACATGGCGGCCATCGCAAAAGACCTGGTCTCAGCGGAGCTCTTCGGCGCAACCGCAGGTGCCTACTCAGGTGCTGCGAAGACGCGACGCGGCTATTTTCACGAGGCCGCCGGAGGCACTCTGTTCCTCGACGAGATCGGCGATGTTCAAGGCGAGGTTCAGACTGCTCTTCTCCGTGCCATCGAGACTGGAGAAGTCCAGGCCGTCGGTGCCTCCCGCCCCGAGAAGATAGACGTGCGCATCGTGGCGGCGACGGACAGCAATCTGGAGACTGCAATCCAGCGTGGCAACTTCAGGGCGCCTCTTCTCCATCGGCTTGCTGGCTACGAGATGGTCTTGCCGTCTCTAGCGGATCGCCCGGAAGACATCGCGATCCTGTTCTTCAGCTTTCTGCGCGAAGAACTCGCTCCTCTCGGGGCTTCATCACTACTCAGCTCTTCGCGGGAGCAACCATTCACTCCTGCCTCTGTCATCGCCGAACTCGTTGCCTACTCCTGGCCTGGCAACGTCCGACAGCTCCGCAACCTGGCCCGGCAGCTGGCCATCAGCTGCCAGGACAGGCCTCACCTCGAGCTCTCCGCTCAAGTCAGGCACGCCATGCGTCGTGCGATGCAGGCCAGCGGTCCTACTCAGAGAGACTTCGAGACGGCTTCCGACAAAGGGCCACCCTTGCGAGAACCAAAGGTGGGACGACGCTACCGCGACCCCAACTCGGTACCAGACGACGAGATCCTGGCAGCCCTGCGTCAACACCAGTTTCGGATCAAGCCAACTGCCGCCGACCTGAACATCGCACGCTCTTCGTTGCACGATCGAATCGACAGAATGCCAGGCGTACGTCGGGCTTCGACCCTCGAGCGTAAGGAAATCATGAAGCTGCTTGCCGAGCACGGCACAGAAGTGCCTGAGCTAGCTGCCGTTCTCGAGGTTTCGCCCGAGGCCCTCAAGCGCCGGATGCGCGACCTCGGACTGCTCTGACACCGGCAAGCTTCGGGCTCCAGAAGACCAGCCTCGCGCCTGAAGCGACGCTCGTGCGGGCACTCGGCCCCATGTCGCCGACATGGTCCCGACACGGCCCCGACATGGGAGGCGTCGGTATTTGGGCGAGAAATCCTTGCTTTCTCGAGATCGACCGGCGGCACGACGCTGGAACACCACTTGCTCTCTGAGGCCTGTGCAAGCACGTTCGCGGCTCCGTATCCAACGGAGCCTCCACCACACTGTCAGCCTCGAGCAGACCTCCAAACCGAGAACAAAACGATGCTCCAACATTCCCTCGAACCGGCCCTCCGCGAAGCACGTTCCGCACAGGTCTTCGACGCCGAGAGCTTCTTTCGCGACAATCTCGGCACGACAAGAAGAGTGGTCACCAGTGTGTGTCGTCGCTACGCCGGTCCAGGAGACGACGCAGAAGACTTCTGCAACGAAGCCCTCCTCAAGATCATGGAGGGCGACTACGCCGTACTCCACAAGTTTCGCTCCGACTCGAGCTACGAGACCTATCTCCGCCGGGTGGTCCACAACCAGCTCCTCGATTGGCGAACCGCGAGATGGGGAAAGTGGAGACCCAGCGCGCGAGCGCTGAGACTAGGCCCTGTCGCCGTCCAGATCGACTCCTTGACCACGCGCGACGGTCTGAGTCAGGCGGAGGCCATCGAGACGCTGGCGACTCGTTCGAATGTCCAGGACTCGCGTGAGCAACTCGAGGAGATTGCCAACCAGCTGCCCCATCGCAGTCCGAGACCGCGGCTGGAGTCGCGCGAGATCGACGAGTCTCTTCCTCTCCCAGTAGACGAGTCACCAACCCCGGAATCCCGAGTGGTCGACTCGGAACTGAGCACGATTCACGACAAGGTGGAGAGATCGGTCCGCGCGGCTCTGGCCTCTCTCGACTCGGACGACCGCATCATCATCCAGATGCGGCACCTCGAAGGAGTTTCGGTTGCGGATATCGCGCGCCGACTGAAGCTCGATCAGCGCCGCCTCTACCGGCGGATCAAGAACATCGAGGCAGCACTCCGAGTCGCCCTGGTCACCGATGGAGTGACTGCCAACGATACGAAGCGCCTCTTCGGCTGGGAGAAGCTCGACCTGAATCTCGAGCTCGAGTCCTCTACGACCGACAGCTGAGCAGAGGAAGCTCGGAGCCTAAACGGCCGCCCACTCACTCCCACCGATCTCCCAGAGATCTCCCAGTGATCGAGCGGAGGTCAGCGCCTACTCCCTGAGTCTTGAACCGGACCACACCCCGGTTCACCCCCTTCTGCCAGCAGATCGACCCGGAAACCCGTCGGAGCTGGTGAGTCTCCCGCCATTTCATATACATTGTGTATGTAATGGCAAAGACGCACCTGGGCGAGTTCGAGATCTTCGTCCTTTCCGCCCTTCTCCATCTCGGCGACGACGCCTACGGTGTCACAGTCAGTCGAGAGATCGAAGATCGCGCAGAACGAACGGTTTCTATTGCAGCTGTTCACACGACATTGCTCCGCCTCGAAAAGAAGGGCTTCGTCTCTTCACGCATAGGTGAGCCAACCGCCAGGCGCGGAGGGAGAGCGAGGCGCTACTTTCGAATCGAAGCACCAGGCGCCAAGGCGCTGGCCAAGGCCTACAAGACGCTCGAGAGCATGAGGGAGGGGCTTGTCCTGCCATGAGACAACAACTCCTGCCCAACGACCCTCCTCGTCTAGCGTTACGAGTCTTCGAGCTCTGCACTCCCCGCGACATGCAAGATGCGCTGGTCGGCGATCTACTCGAGGAGTTCGACTGCCGCGCGGCGCACGACCTCAGACAGGCCAGGCGCTGGTTCTGGAAGCAGCTCATGGCCGCCGCGATCCCTCTGGGCTTGCGGAGGGTCGGCCTACCTCTGGGCGCCTTGAGCGCCGGAGCCGGTTCTGCGATCGGAGCGTCTGTGCTCGTCGGGATAGCACTAGAGCGGACGATTGGAGTCGTGTCGGATCCTGGGCTGGCTCTCGTCGCATGCGTGGCCACACTCTGCGCTTTGATCAGCTCGACCTGCGCCGCGCTCGCGGCACGTCGCGTCGACGCGACCAGCGGCAAGGCAATGCTCGCCTCACTCGGGCTCATCGTTCTAGCCCCCGAGCTCAGCCACGCAGCGCTGAGAGTCGACACGTCTCCAACCCCATCGCTCTACGTTCCTCTTCTCCTCGCCCTGATCGCCACGTTCATAGGACTACTGATCGGGCGCAAGATGGCGTCCGCTCCTCATTCCGCATCTCGAACCGGAGCCCCAATATGACCGTTCAAAGCACAGCAGGCCTTCTAGTCGCCGCCTTGGCCCTTCTTCTGGGGTCCCCGGCTCTCGCCGCCAGCGAACCCGTCACTCTCGAGAACACTGAAGTCCGGACGCTTCGTTCAGAGATCGTCGGCCAGGACTACCGCCTGCTGATCGCCAAGCCTTTTGTCCCCCCGAGTGCAGCGTCGGTCAAGCACCCGGTCATCTACCTGCTCGACGCCGACATGTCCTTTCCGCTCGTCCGCCAAGTCGTCATGTCTCTGCAAGGCGGTTTCGAAGTTCCACCGGTTCTCATCGTGGGTATCGGTTACGCCGGCGGGCCTCGAGAGGCAGGAATCCGTCGCAATCGCGACTACACCCCGACGCCAGATCCCGAATTCATGAAGTTCGCCGCCGGCTGGAGCGGCGGTGGCCCGGGTTCCGATGAGTCGGGTGGCGCCTCAAGGTTCCTCCGCTTCATCCGCGAAGAGCTCAAACCGTTCATAGAGGCCGAGTACCCAGCCGATCCCGCAGACAACACGATCTTCGGCGACTCTTTTGGCGGCCTCTTTGCGGCCTACGCACTGTTTGCCGAGCCCGACACCTTCCAACGCTACGTCCTCGGCAGTCCTTCGCTCTGGTGGGGCAACAGCCACGTCGTCGAGATGGAGCGCAGCTACGCCCAGAACCATGAAGACCTCGAGGCCAAGGTCTTCATCGGTGCTGGCGACCACGAGCGCACCGAGCACGAGGAAGCGCAGTTCGCACGGATGCCTCCTCAGATGAGGAGAGAGATGGAAACCGTCAGGGACGAGATCGGCGACCGAATGCAGATGGTCGAAGTGATCGAGCCGTTCGTCGAAACGTTGCAGGGCCGAGGATACGAGGGGCTGCAGTTGGAGCTGTTTCTCTTTCCAGAAGAGACACACTCCTCAGCGCCACCGATGACGTTGAGCCGGGGGCTTCGTGTCGTCTTCAGCGGGGACTGATCGCGAATCCCATCGCGGTACTCTCCACAGGCATGGAGACTCCGAAAGCACCCATGCTGTTTCTGACCTCATCTGGACCATAGGCTTCGCACTTGGCTGCACGGGATCGGATGTGGCGCCGAACGTCGGGACGACTCAGACCACCCGCTCACACGACGCTCTCGCGACCCTCGAACGCTCTCGCGAAGCCATCGCCACGGCGGGACGAGCGGGTACGGAAGGCTTTGGAGGTCGGGTTGTCAGGGATTTGAGAGTGGCGTCGCGGCCAACTTTAGTCTGCTGGAACTGCACCCCAGTCGGAGACGGGCCTCGTCAATGTCTGGCGCACCGTGAAGTAGAGCCGTGGCCGTGAAGTAGCGGCGGACTATCGACACGGTTCGGACGACGACGGACATGCGCTCGTCTCAGTAACGACCGGGGCGAGGTTCCTCCTCTCCGGCCGGATGAGCAGCACGCTGGCGACACGCCATCTCTCCCGGCCTCCGGTCGGAATGACATCAAGAAGGAAGGTGGCTGATCAGCCGTCGCGCTAGACCTCGACGACTACCCTTTTCACGCGCACCCGCAAGATCGCGCCGAGGGCCGACCGACACGGGTCGGACAACGACGGACACGCGCTCGTCTCAGCAACGACCGGGGCGAGGTTCCTCCTCTCCGGCCGGATGAGCAGCACGCTGGCGACACACCATCTCTCCCGGCCTCCGGTCGGAATGACATCAAGAAGGGAAGGTGGCTGATCACCCGTCGCGCTACACCTCGACGGTCAGCCTCGTGGTTCCACATGACCTTCACGCGCACCTGACATCAGAAGAGAAGGTGGCTGATCAGCCGTCGCGCTAGACCTCGACGACTACCCTTTTCACGCGCACCCGCAAGATCGCGCCGAGGCCGACCGCCACGGTTCGGACGACGACGGACACGCGCTCGTCTCAGTAACGGCCGGGGCGAGGTTCCTCCTCTCCGGCCGGATGAGCAGCACGCTGGCGACACGCCATCTCTCCGAGCCTCCGGTCGGAATGACATCAAGAGAGAAGGTGGCTGATCAGCCGTCGCGCTAGACCTCGACGACTACCCTCTTCACGCGCACCTGACATCAAGAGGGAAGGTGGCTAATCACCCGTCGCGCTACACCTCGACGATCAGTCCCTTCTTGGGGCCGATCTTGCCCTCACACACATTCGCAAAGATCGAGTCGAGGCCGCTGAGCCCTTCGACCCGCTCGATCTCGAGCCACTCGGCACTCCGGGTGGCAGCGTAGGTGAGGAAGTAGGTGCTGCGCTGGCCGAAGCCCTCGGGGCCCCACTCTTTGATGCGCATCTGGATGTGAGACGGAGCGAAGAAGAACTCGCTGCGCTCGCTGATGATGCCCGAAGTCGGAGCCGCCTGATCCCAGTGGGTGAGACCGACGTTGATGGTTTTGCGCATGTTGTCGCCAAGCTGCTGATGCAACTTGGCGAGGACCGCCGAGTTACCAGACATGTCGACGATCGCGGTTGGCTTGTCTTCGACACTGCCGAGATCGTCGTAGCTGAAGACTTGAGCGTAGGGGCCGAGCTGCTCCACGAAGTCGACGTTGCCGCCCGAGGTGACTCCTACGACGGCGGGAGCGTTTTCGTCTCGGTCCAATCCGTACGCCAGGCCAATGCTCGTCTTGCTCGAAGCGCTGAGAAGCACGATCTGCTCGGCGCCGTACCAGTCGTTGTAGCTCAGAGCGTCCCAGAGACAAAACGACGTCATGTGCAGCGGCCAGAGGAGCATTCTGAACTCGTCGTGGGCCGGGTCGTAGCCGGGCTCACCAGCGAGACGTCGGTAGGTGTTGTAACCGGCTGGAAGCTCGGCGCGATGTTCTGAGCCATCCACGAAGTCCTGCTCGCGAATGCGCGTCGGCTTCAGCACGAGCTCGCTCGCCGGCGGGAAGTAGCCAAAAAGGCGCTCGCCCACACCCAGCCCCGCAATCTTCGACTCGGTGACTTCGGCAAAACCCCACATGGGGACGACTCCCCACCCTTCGCTACTGCCGTCGTCTCCTGGCCTCGGAGGAAAAAACTGCCAGTAGCCAATCTGGTCGCCGGCGGCGGCATAGGTGACGTTGTTGGCCGTCACCGCAAAACGCGCGACCGCGACTCGAACCTCTCCTTCCTCCAGAGCCACGGGATCGCCACTGACGACGCGCGACTTGGCGAACCGATCTCTTCTGACTTGAAGCTGTTGATATGAGCTCATCGTGACCCTGCCTCTCTTTGAAATCATCGGCTCTTCGGAAACAGCCGGCCTACGGATATTGGACGTTGCGCTCTGCCGCCTCCGCCAACAGGTTCTGGATGTTGGCCAAAGCGGGCATCGTGTTCTCCCGCATCTTGCCCAGAATCGCCTGCTTGGCGGCGTCGTCCTTCGGCGCAGAGCGAATGAGCCTGCTCATGCCGTCCAAGCGATTGTTGAACAACCAGTCGCGCAACCCTTCTTCCTGTGACCACGCTGCCTGGTTCATCATCGAGGCCGCAAGGCCACGGATCCAGTCGATGTCGTGGTTCGGTATCGGCACGACGCCGCACAGACGGTTCTTGTCGACATCGTTGTCGTAAGTCGCTTCGATGTGAGCGACGAAGGCGGCGCTGAAGACCGGTTGATAGGACCGCACGGTCTGCGGAACGATCAGTTCACCGTCGAAGATTGGCGTCGGTTCGAGATTGCCAACGGCACTCGCAGAGCAGTCGACGTGCAGATGATCCGGGCTGGTAGGAAGCGTACCCTGATCGAAGACGATCTGCTCGGTCTCGATTCGCTGAATCCTTCCGAGACGCACGACGTCATCGATTCGTCGCAGTTGCTCGAGCTCCGGCAGACTGACGGTCGCCGCGTGAAACATCTTCGGTCGCACCGAGGGATCGAGGCGCAGCAGGATCTTCGCAGCCTCGAGCCGATCGAACAGGTCGTCGATGGACGTCGCTTTTGCGACCGCCTCCATCTGGTTCGCCAGGGCCCCGACGGTCGGCTCGAAGAACTCTTCCGTTGGCTGAGCGTTGTTGCGGTTGAGCAACCAACCGTCCCGCGGCATCACCCAACGGATCGAATCCGGGTCGACTCCGTTCTCCAGCAGCCACAAACAGGCATCGATGCCGGTCTTGCCCCCGCCGATCACAACGTAGCCAGCCGGCGGGCGGTCCAGTTTCGGGAGGTCGTTGAGCGGCCCAAACCGAACGCCTTCGGCGACTTCGAAACCAGGAGTGTGGGTCGAAGGTACCGTGGTCTTGAGCCAGGTCGCGTCGACGGTCCTCCTGCGCGCCACGACCTCGGTGCGTTCGCCGGACAAGATGGACGTGAACGCACCGTCACGGTACTCGCACATCGGGAAGTAACGAATTCTCCCGCTGGGCAGGAACCGGTGACGCATCACGGTGTTGAAGTACGCGCTCACCTCGGCACCGGACGCCAGCTCGCCAAGACCCGCATTGAGTCCGACCGCGTCTTTACGCCCTTGACTCAGCTCGGTCGAGCTGACGCCGTAGAAGGTCGACGGCTGGTGCAGGGTCACGAAAGAGTAGGCGTCGTTCCAGTGGCCACCCGGGAGATGATGCCGGTCGACGATGACCATATCGGCATCACTTTCGTCGAGCATGACGTCGGCAAAAGCCATGCCCACGGCACCGCTGCCGATGATCAGGTAGTCGGTCTCGAGCCGCATTGGAGAGCTCCTGGCAAGTCGCCACCGCATCAGTGCGGCGCCGGGTCGAGAGCGGGACTCTATGCCAGGTACGGCCACAGGCGGCGCGCAGAACCCGCAAGGTCTGCGCAGCTTCTTTCGTCAACCGGTGTCGTACGCCCTAACGCAGCAGCTGCGAGGGATCGAGCCGCGACGCCCTCCTCACCGGCCCAATGACACCCACGACTCCAGCGAGCAGCAACAAGGCGACCAGCAGGACGGCGCTCCCCACGCCGAGACGCGGAACGTACAAGAACTCGTCGAGACGGCTGGCAACCAGGGTCTGAACGGCAAAGTAGGCGCCTAGGCCAACGATTGCTCCGAGGGTGGTGGCCCGTAACGACTGGGCCAGGAGACCGCTCGACAGGTCTCGGGGCGCGGCGCCAACTGCCAGGCGAAGGGCGAGCTCACTGCGGCGCTCGGTGACGTGCTGCGTCATCAAACCGAACAGACCGACGATGGCGAGCAGCAGAGCCAAGCCGGCAAACAGCGAGATCAACTGACCCAGGAAACGGGGTCGCGCCAGTCGTTGACTGAACAGCGCAGTGCCAGTCAAGGGATCGAGAAGTGCAACGTCCGGATCGACCCGTCGGGCACGGGCGGCGATCGCGGTCCCGAGGGAT
>JANQPS010000008.1 GCA_028285365.1 Thermoanaerobaculia bacterium
ACCTCCGGTATCGGCGCTCGCTACGGCCGATTCCAGGGCGGAGTCGTCAACGCAATCACCAAGTCGGGCTCCAACGATTTCGAGGCGACTCTTCGCTACGAGTTCGACCAGGAGAGCTGGAACGAGCAGACGCCGTTCAACGAGAACCAGTCGGAAGACCTCAACGAGGTCTACCAGGGCACCGCGGGTGGTTTCATCCTCAAGGACTACCTCTGGTACTTCGCCGGCTACCGTGAGATCCCGGCGACCACCAACGCTCGCACCACGGGCGGCACCAGCGAGTCGTTCACCACGTCGGCCAACGAGGACCGCACCCAGATCAAGCTGCGCGGTGCTCCGCGGAGCGATCACGTCATCGACGTCAGCTACCTCGAGTTCGAGGCGATCACCGATCCGTGGGCCTCGACGAACCTGAACCCCGGCCATCTGCAGTCGGTCACAGGCTCCCGAGGAGACCCGCGCGAGACTCGGACTCTCACCTACCAGGGCGTCCTCAGCTCGAGCATGTTCCTCGAGCTCCAGGGCACCGAGAAGGAAGCCGCCATCTTCGCTGGTGGCGACCCGTCGACGGGCAACCATCCCTTCATCGACTGGAACACCTTCGACGTGTACAACAACTACTGGTGGGACGCCTCCGATCTCGACATTCGCAACAACGAAACGCTGTCGGGCAACCTCACCTACATCGTAGACACTGAGGTTGCGGGTACGCACAGCTTCGAGGGTGGTGTCCAGCAGGTCATCTCGACCACCGGTGGTGAGAACAAGCAGTCGCCGACCGACTACAACCTCATCGGCTTCAACTCGGACTTCGTGACGCTCACTGGCGGTCAGCCGACCTACGCCCTCCGCAACGGCGTGACCGAGCGTTGGGCTGCGCTGCCTCTGGGCGGCCAGCAGGAGATCGAGAACAACGCACTCTACATCCAGGACACGATCACCACGGGCCGCTGGCGCTTCGACATCGGCTTCCGCTACGACGAGTACGAGGGACGGGGTCCGTTGCCGAGGTTCAACATGAGCTTCGACGACATCGCTCCGCGACTCGGAGTTGCCTATGACCTGGCAGATTCCTGGCAGATCCTGGCGACCTACGGCAAGTACGTCTCGCGCTTCAACGACAACTTCGTCCAGGGCGCGACTGGCGTCGGCACCGCACCGTCGATCGATCACCTCTACTCCGGACCGGACCTGGTTGGTCTGACCGGTGCCGAGGTCAACGCCATCGTCAGTGACGACTCGCAATGGACCATCCTCTCCGGTTTCTCCGGACCTGGTATCCCGAACGAGTACCTCGCCGACGACATCACGGCGCCATTTGCCAGGGACTTCCAGTTCTCTGTTCGTAAGGCTCTGCCGAGGAACACGGGAACGGTCGTTCTGACCTACATCGACCGCGACTTCAAGGATCTGCTGACCGACTTCGTCGGCGGAGTCTGCGAGCTGGGTCTCAACTTCACCCATCAGGCGTCGAGCTGCCCGACTGCCAACGTCACCGACATCCTCGGTGCGGACGGCAACCCCACGGGTAACCAGGTCGACACCACGGTGTGGGCCAACGATCCGAACGCCCGCCGTGGCTACGAAGGTCTTTCCCTGCAGGTCGACCTGCGGCCTTCCAGCAGGTGGGGAGTCGGCGGCAGCGTGACGGTTTCCGAGGCAATCGGTAACTACGAAGGTGAAGGCGAGAACACTCCGGCTGGCGGCGGTGTCCTGGGTACCTACATCGACTCGCGTCCCGAGGAGGCGGCTGCGCCTTTCGGTACGGTCGACGAGGACGTTCCCACGCGCCTGCGTCTCTGGGGCAGCTACCGCTTCGACTTCGGTCGCGCCGGTAACCTGTCGCTGTCGGCCATCGCCAGCGCACAGTCGGGTCAGACCTGGAGTCGGACCGCAACCACGGCCTACAACAACCAGCCTCAGTACCTGCAGGACGTGGGCAGCTACACCCACTTCTTCGGTGGCCGTGGCACGGAGTCGTTCGACAACTGGAAGCGGCTCGATTTCTCGGCTCGCTGGGACATCGGCTACTGGAAGAACTTTGGTGTGTGGCTGAAGGCCACGGTGATCAACATCACGAACGAGGATTCGCTCCTCGAGTTCAACACCAATGCGTCCGCTGTCAACAACAACGGCGTTCTCACCTGGACGCCGACCGGCAACTGTGGTCTGGGAGACACTCCGTCGACGAGCTGCACTGGTTTTGGTCGCATCGCGTCCGAGGATCAGTACCAGCGTCCGCGCGAGTTCTTCTTCACGGCTGGCCTGAGCTTCTAGGCTCAGACACCGAGAGCTGTGCCCCGAGCTGCGGGGCCAGCTTTGCCGGCCGGGCAACCTCCTCGGAGGAGGTCCGGCCGGTTCTGTACTTCAGCCGAAGAAGACCTGAGTAGCACTCCGGTGTGATCAGGCAGCAAGAGCCGCCGAGTCTTCTCGGTGGCTCTTGTCGTTCAGGAGACTCCTCCAGGAGCCGCCGAGCCCGTGAACACGAATCAAAAGCGAGCAGTCGGACTCTGCGCCCTTCTCTCTGCGGCCGTGCTGGTCGCGGCGACTGGGCACGCGCGCGGGTCGGACTCAGCTCCTTTCGTCGACGCGACCGCAGCCTGGACGCTCGACTTCGTTCACGACACAGGGGCGACCGGCGAGATGTACCTCCCCGAGATCGTCGGCGCTGGCGCCGGCCTGCTCGACTTCGACAACGACGGAGACCTCGACCTCTACCTGGTCCAGAGCGGTGCTCTCGGGACCGTAGGCCCGGGAGAAGCCACTGACCGCCTCTTCGAGAACGTCCTCGATGAGGGCTCCGGGAAGCGTCGCTTCATCGACGTGACCGAGAAGTCGGGCATTCGAGCGGGAGGGTACGGCATGGGCGTGGCCTGCGGCGACTACGACCGCGACGGCTTCGTCGACCTCTACGTGACCAACTTCGGATCCAATCAGCTGTGGCGCAACAACGGCGACGGCACCTTCAGCGACGCCACCGCAGCAGCTGGAGTCGACGACAGGCGTTGGAGCGTACCTGCAGTGTTCTTCGACTACGACGGTGACGGCTGGCTCGATCTCTACGTCGGCAACTATGCCGACTTCAGGATGGGCAACCATCGCCAGTGCTTCTCGGTTGGTAGTCGCGCCGACTACTGCGCGCCTGTGAGCTTCGGTGCCGAGCCAGACCGTTTGTTTCGAAATCTCGGTGACGGTCGTTTCGAGGACCTGACGATCGAGACGGGCATCGATCGAGCGTACGGCTACGCGCTAGGGGCGCTCGCCGCAGACCTCGACTCTGACGGCCGACTCGACCTCTATGTCGCCAACGATGGCGTTCCGAACCAGCTGTGGATCAACCAGGGAGACGGCCGCTTTGTCGAAGACACGCTGCTGTCCGGCGGCGGGGTCAACGCCCAGGGCAAACCCGAGGCGAGCATGGGCGTCGACATTGGCGACAT
>JANQPS010000091.1 GCA_028285365.1 Thermoanaerobaculia bacterium
GACTAACGACTCCCGAAGCGTCTTGTAGCGCTGCTTGGGTCCACCGATGACATAGCGTTTTCCGAGCCCACGCACGGCGATGATGGGTGGCATCGAGACTCTGCTCCTCGGTTCTCGGTCTCGCTCAGATGACGTCGGCGAAGGTTCGCTCGACTCGTCTGAAGAAGGCCACTCCCGAGATCAGGAGAAGCAGGGCGACTGCTGCCGAGACCGCAACCATGCTTCCGGGTGCAGTTCCCGCGTCCAGCAGTGCCCAGCGAAAGCCTTCGACGACTCCAACCATCGGATTGAGTGCGTAGACGACGCGCCAGGGTTCGGGGACGAGCGTGCTCGGGTAGGCGATCGGGGTCGCGAACATCCAGATCTGCACGATGAATGACACGGTGTAGCGCACGTCACGGAACTGGACGTTGAGCGCCGAGAACCAAATGCCGGCCCCGAGCGACGTGACGAGCGCCAGCAGCACGAGAAGAGGCAGATAGAGGATTCGGACTCCCGGAAGCGTTCCGAAGAACGGCATCATGATCAAAAGAACGCAAAAGGAGATCAAAGCGTCGACCAGGCCCGCCATGATGGCTGCACTCGGCACCACGAGTCGCGGGAAGTAGACCTTGCGGACCATGTTCGCACCGGTCACGAGCGAGTTGGAGGCCTGAGTCATGCTGTTGGCGAAGAACGTCCAGGGCACCAGTGCGGCGAAGGCGAAGATCGGATACGGCAGACCATCGGAAGGGACCTTTGCCAAGCGTCCGAAGAACAGGCTGAAGACGACCATGGTCAGTGTGGGCTGCAAAACGGCCCAGACCGCCCCCAGCAGGGTCTGTTGGTAGCGGACCTTCACATCGCGCTTCGTCAAGAAGTAGAACAGCTCACGGTGGATCCAGAGCTCGTTCAGGCCGAGGCCGGTCCAGCCGCGTGCGGGTTCGATGACGAGCAAGCGAGGGCTTGGGGATTGGTTCATTGCGATGGGGTAGTGACGGCCGGTGGCCGTGGCGAGCGCAGTGTAGGAGCGGCTCCGATCATGAGCCAAACCTCCTAAAACTGGAAGTAGATGAAGGGCCTGACTCCGACCGGAGTGAGTGCGATGAACGCGGCCAGCAAGACGCCTGCTGCAAAGGCGAAGAGTGGAGCTGGAGCTCGCCGCCAGACGGGTTCCGTTGTGAATCCACGGTGGCGGACATGCGCAAAGAGCGAGCAGAGAATGACGAGCCACAGCATGAGGCTCGCGACGGGCGGGAAGCTGCTTGACGCCTCCTGGAGCCTCACGAGGGCGGCGAGTGCGTCAGTTGCAGCTGCAAGGTTCGGAGCGCGAAAGGGAATCCAGGCCAGTTGGACGAAGAGCAGGGTCGCCGTGGTTCCGAGCCAGCGCGGAAGGCTCGACGATGCTGTCACCTGTCGATGAACGACGAGTGCCGCACCGTGCAGGAGACCCCAGATTACGAAGTTCCACGATGCGCCGTGCCACAATCCCCCGAGGGCCATGGTGAGCATCAGGTTGATTCGTGTTCTCAGATCGCCCCGGCGGTTGCCGCCTAGCGAGATGTAGAGATAATCGCGGAGCCAAGACGACAGGCTCATGTGCCAGCGTCGCCAGAAGTCCGCGATGTTCTTGGCTAGGTACGGGGCGTCGAAGTTGTCACGCAGTCTGTAGCCGAACAGCGCTGCGGATGCGATCGCCATGTCGGAGTAGCCCGAGAAGTCGCAGTAGATCTGGAGTGTGTAGAGCGAGGTAGCCAGCCAGGCAGTGGCAGCGTCGTAGGCTCCTGGCTCGAGGTAGAACGCATCCACCCATGGGGCGATGTTGTCGGAGAGCACCGCCTTCTTGAAGAAGCCGATCAGGAAGAGCTGAGTGGCCCAGCGGGCATCTACCTGGCTCCACAGCGGCGAGCTCCGGAGCTGAGGGAGGAAGTCGCGTGCCCGCACGATAGGGCCGGCCACGAGCTGCGGGAAAAAGGCTACAAACAACCCAAAGTCGAGGAGGTCCTTCGTGGGTCGTAGCTGTCGACGATAGACGTCGATCGTGTAGCTCAGGGTCTGGAATGTGTAGAAGCTGATTCCTACGGGGAGCACGAGGTTCAAGGTCGGTCCGCTGAGCTCGTAGCCAAATACACTCGCGAGGTCGACGAGCGAGTCGGTGAAGAAGCCGAAATACTTGAAGAAGCCAAGGAGTCCGAGGTTGACCGTCAAACTGGTGAGCAGCAGAGTCCGGCGGGCGGTAGGCGTACGGCTCTTCTCAAAGGCGGCGCCGACGAAGTAGTCGACGACAGTCGAAACGAGGATCAGTCCGAGAAAACGCCAGTCCCAAGCCGCGTAGAAGGCATAGCTGGCCAAGAGGAGCAGGAGCTTGCGCGTTCGATGGCTCGGGAGAGACCACACCACCACGAGCAGGAGGGCAAGGAACAACAGGAAACGGAGCTCGACGAACAGCATCCGACAGACCGCGCTCAGCGACCCAGATTGACTGGCCAGTCTCGTGCCAGCTGCTCGGCGAGACGGCCTGTCATGGTCTCGGCGACGTGGCCGTGATCGAACCACAGTGACGGCTCGTACATCCACTCAGGCCCCATCCCCTCGAAGTAGGCGATGGTCGGTACAGCAGGGAACTCCCGACTGAGACCACGGTAGAGGGTCAGGGGACCAGACGATCTCAGCTTGAGGGGCGGGAAGAAGAAGACAAGCTGAGCTCCCATGGACGATGCCTCGTCGACCACGAGCTGCCAGAGATCGAGCTCTGCGGACGTCAGATCTCGTATCGAGCTCTCGGGAAACTCTCGGGAGCGCCAGCCGTCGATCGAGCTGAGAAACCTCCGCCGACGCTCCGCTATCAACGGGCCGGACTGTGCTTCGAGAGCCAAGTACCCGCGCTGGAGTGAAGGCTGCTCGGACTTGGGGAGGTGATCGAGCCACAGTCCCGCGAGATGGCCCCGGCCCGAGACGTTGTCGGCGAATGGCAGGAGTGTTCGGGTGCCAGCGCGCACCTTGCCGGGCCAGCTGAAGTCGGAGTCGGCGATCACGGTGAGGACCCGTCGCGTGGTTTCCCAGTCCATGTGACGGATGACCCGCAGTGTTTGTAGATTGGCGGGCCTCGGGACGACGTTCAGCGTCGGTTCGAGGATGATGGTCTGGGGGCGCAGCCCCTGGTGCCGAAGGTCTCGCATCGTCTCGAGCGCCTCGGAGGGCGAGAGGTTCTGCGCTGCCAAGTTGTAGGTGCCGGAACCCAGTCCTCGAGACTCCAGCTGTTGATCGAGGAGTACTGGATTGACGCTCCTGTAGACGTGCGAGCTTCCGATGAAGACGTTGACGGGGGGCGCTTCTAGACTGGCTATTTCTGCGAGTTTCTGGTCGATCAGCTCGCTGCGCGGAAATCGATCGGGGACCGGTACTCGTGTGATCGAGACCCATCCGATCAAGGCTCCCAAGACACTCATCAGGACCTGCAGCACCGTGCTGCGGACACCCCGCACGTGCCCGTTGCGGGTCATCGAGTTCGGGGGCTTACGGTGGCGGTACTCGCTCATCTAGGCCTGCGTCCAGACGTCCTCGAAGTCTGGCCACGGGACGGCGGCGTGCACGAAATGACGGAGCTCAGCGACGTCGTGTGCGAGAAACTGCTTCAGCTCGGCGCGGATCTCTGGGCTCATCGGCTTCACCTTCTCGGATCGGTCGACCATGAGCTCCGAGTGCAGCCACCAGAGAAGAGCTCGGCGTCGCTGAGCTGAGAGTTGGTGCCACAGGAAGCGCAGAGGGCGCAGGCGGCGAGCGAAATCCAACGCCCACGTGAAGCGTCGACGGCCACCACCTCTGTAGTACCTCTGATCGAGGTTGTCCGGAGCGAATGGATCAACCCCTAGAAAGGCATGGATCTCGTCGAGGACGCGAGCCGGGGTCGTCGACAGGTTTTCGGTGAACGTCACGTGGAGCTGGTCTCGCGCAAACCTTGCGAGGAAGGGTCGAAGCATTCGCGCGTATTCGCTGGTCACCAGATAGGTATCTGTCGTGACTTGCGGGCTCCAGGAAAGAGACCGAGCTCGCTCTAGAGCGGATGGGGCCAGCTGTTCGGCAACGACCTGTTCGAAACTGCGTTTCTCCCGGCCTTTCATCACGCGCATTCGGTAGGACGAGTAGGCGCGGTCGATCGGGTTTCTCAGGATGGCTATGAGCTTTGCCTCTGGAAGCTCTTTGCAGATTCGCTGCGCCGAGCGCTGGGAGTCTTCGAGGTACTGGGGGGTCACCGTTCCGCGTAGCGCTGTCTCCGGTGCTTGTGTGAAGTGAGTCGCCAGGAACCGATCGAAGCCCATCGCGAAAAGTCGCTCATCGGCGAAGAAAGGCGCTTCCTTCTCAGGCGGTAGGTACAGCGAGGGATGTCGTCGGAGGTGCTCGAAGAGAGACGTGGTCCCGGATTTGGACGCACCGATGACCAGGAAATCAAGAGTGGTCGAGCTCACCCCAGTAGTCTTCCGCGGCGATCTCTGTCTTGCTCTTGCCTGGGCCAGTGACGGGTCCAGAATCTGCTGGCGAAACTCGGTGTCAGCGTCATGAGCAGCCTTGCGAGGTGCTTGGCTCGAAGTGGTTCCGCCTTGAATGCCCCTAGTGCGTGGCGGCGGGCCCGTTCGTGGAAGCCTAGGCGGGTGGCATTCACGCTTGCGATGGCGTGGTAGTCCGAGAGCATGCGGGAGTCTCGGCCCAGTTTGTCTGCGTGAGACGCGAGGATGAACTCCACGCTATCGAGGATGGACTGGAAGTAGCGCTCGCCGCCGTATTCGGCAACCGGTCGACGTTGGTAGGTCAGCAAGGGGCGATCCACAGTTGCTATCTTCCATTCCTTGTGGTGGCACGCGTCGATCATCCGCAGCGCAAGCTCGGTGTTCTCGGAGAACCGAAGCTCCTCGGTGTAGGTCCCCGACACTTCCAGCACCTGTCGGTGGACGAGAAAGGTGCCGGGAGGCGCGAAGCGCCCGACGACCGAACGAAAAGCCGGGCCCATCGACCCGGGGAGAACGGCGGTTCGAGCTCCCTGCTCGACGCGCCAGTAGCCGCAGCAGACAAGGCCGACCACTTCAGTCGTTCTGGTTTGAGCAGCTAGAGCCTTCAGCCAGTCTGGCTCGACTGTGTCGTCGCTGTCGACGAATGCCAGATAGTCGCCCTGAGCCGCCTCGATGCCGGCGTTTCGGGCCGCCGAGACTCCCCGATTGTCCTGTCGCAGGAGCCTGAGCCCCTCCGTGCGGAGGTCGTCGATCGACTGCGCCGTGCCATCGGTCGAACCGTCGTCGACGACGATCACCTCCATCTCGCGGGTACGCCGAAACTCCTCTTGTGCGACGAGACTACGAATGGTTGCCGGTAGAGAGTCACTTCTGTTGAAGGCCGGGACGACGACGGAGAAGCGCACGAATTGACTCCAGTTCTTCGACGTCAGCGTGGGTCGTGCCCGGGCCGACTCCGTTTGTCGGATGGCCACAGGGTCGAGGTTAGGACGTCGAGAGCCGGACGGACAGTAGCACGGTGCTCATGGCTGTCGAGCTCTCCTTCGTCTCGTCTCGGAAGGCTAGGTTGTCGGCTGAGCTCCGAGCTTCTGGCGACGGCGTTTCCAGGCGTTCAGCCCGGTGTCCGCGCCCACTGCCGTCAGAAGCGCGATGGCTGGCAGTGACGGAGCGACGTAGCGCGTTTGGCAATGAGTCACTGCGATGATGAAGGCAGCGGAGTAGGCGCCGGGAAGTAGATAGGCCAGGGACGTCAGAGATCGATTCCTGATCAGGCTCCAGAGTCCGATCACGACGAGTGGGACCGTCAAAAGGGCCGTAAACCGGATGCCCATCAGGAGGCGGTAGGACAGAAGGACCGACGTTGCTGCGTGCCTCGGAAGCTGGCCGATGAAGCGGCCCAGGAAATAGCCGGTTGGACTGCCGCCCAGAGAGCCCTCTTGTTGCAGACGGACGACGTTCTGGTAGTGGCGCAGCCCGGTTTGATGGAAACCCGTGTGCTGGTTCCGATCCAGCTGTCGGCACACCTCGGACGCGAACAGGCGGTTGCAGAGCGCTCTCCCGCGAGGCGACCAATAGGTCAACGCCGCCAGATACTGATTCGGCTCGAGACTGTTGTAGCTCTCCCGCACCGCCAGGACGCGAGCGCCCTGACCTTCGGTGACGATCGACATCGTGTCGAGTCTCAGCCAGTTTCTCGTCATGTACGGCAGAACCACGACTGTGGCGGTC
The DNA here is from genome assembly GCA_028285365.1 of Thermoanaerobaculia bacterium. Taxonomy (GTDB): domain Bacteria; phylum Acidobacteriota; class Thermoanaerobaculia; order Multivoradales; family Multivoraceae; genus JANQPS01. The sequence goes on from JANQPS010000091.1 coordinate 6,213, forward strand.
AAGGCTGTGATCACGAGTGCGCGTAGCCCTCCCCGCCAGGGGCCGCCAGTGGCGACGATGAGCGCAAGTGCCAGTATCGGCGTCAACCACACTAGGTAGTAGAACTGTGCCTTGGTCAGCGCAAGTAGAGCGATGAGAACCCCGGTGACGACGCATGCAGCCATGGGGCGAGATGGGATTTTCGAGAACGAAAGTCCAAGCGCCGATATCAGCAGGATCGCCAGCGCCTCGGTCAGCGCCGATGAGATGACGAAGCCGAGGCCCAACAGATTGACGGCGTAGGTGGTCAGCGCGATCACGCGCACAGGTGCGCTCACGCTCAACATCTGGAGTGTGGTGGCGAGGATCAGGACACTTGCGGCGAGCAGGATCTGATTGATGACAAAAGGCAAGAACGCGGCTTGGCTACAGGCCACGCGCAACCCGTCCTCCAGGCATAGAGAAACCGACCTCCGCGACCCTGGCGACAGCGCCAAACCAGCTGCGATGAGGGCCGGCAGCATCGGTTCTCGTTGGGCGTTGGGAGGAGGAGGAGTGTCCCGAAGACTCGAGAACGTACCGTGCTCCAGGAGGTTGAGGGCTATCGACATGTACTGCCCCGAGGTCGACTTCGGCTGGACCGGTGTCGCTTCGAGAACAAGGAAGGCAGCCAGGAGGTAACCCGTTGCGACGAGGACGTTTAGGCGTCGCGACAGCCTCCTGTGGGTGTCGTTTATTGTCGGTTGCACTCGTTGATCGACTCGCGTCCGGAGCTCGTCTTCTGTCTGGGCAGTCACATATCTACGGCCAGAGGCGCGCCGTTCAAGCGTTGGCTCGACGTTTGCATTCAGGATGTGGAGCCACTCGCGAGCGTCAGGTTGTCCTGACTTGGATCGCGATCACGAGGTCGCCCATCGGCACTGCGAATATCGCAAGGGTTCCCAACGACGAGTCTAGGAGGATAAGAACGATGTTTGAAGTGCGGTACGCGGCGGCTCGATCTGTCGCAATCGTCGTCCTGGCCACCGCCGGTCTCACGCTTCCACTCACTGCCCAGCAGCGCGCGCTAATCCCCAACAGCGGCGACGGTACCATCACAGTACTCAGCGCTGACTCGTCCGTGGTCGAAACCACGCTGACCGTCGGACCGACACCTCACGGAGTTGCAGTCCACCCAACTGGCTCGACCGCCTACGTGACCAACGTCGGAGGCAACAGCTTGTCCGTTGTCGACCTGGGCTCGTCACCCTCCGTAGCGAGCACCGTGTCGCTGACCGGCTGCAATCGCCCACACGGGATCGTGGCGGCGTCCGCCACCAAGGCCTACGTAGCGTGCAGGAATTCCAACGCGGTCGGCATCATCGACACGACGATACCCGCATCGCCGAGTCTCACCGGAACGATAGCCGTCGGTACACGCCCTCGCGATCTGGCTCTCTCGAGTGATGGGGCGGATCTCTACGTGACGAATCAGAACTCCGCGGACGTGAGCCGGATTGCGACGGCGACCGACACCGTGGTGGCAACGATTGCGGTGGGCAACAATCCCTTTGGTGTGGCCGTCAGACCGTCAAACGACAAGGTCTTCGTGAGCAACACTAACGACGACACGATCTCGGTCATCTCGACGGCAACCAACCTCGAAACCACGACGATCCCAACAGGCCGCGCGCCACAAGGTCTGGACGTGAGCCCGTTCGGTGACGAGCGCCTATGGGTTGCCATTCGCAACACAGGCGTCGTCAGCGTGATCGATACCGTGACGGACTCCATCCGTTTCGACATTCCTGTCGGCGCTGGCACACAGCCGCGCGACGTGAGTGTCGATCCCGATGGCAGTCGCGCTTTTGTGACGAATCGTGGCTCTGGCACGGTCTCGGTTGTGTCGGCAGTTGGTCTCGTTCACACCACCGTAGCCGTCGGAACCAATCCGGAGGGGCTTGGGGCGCTGACAACGCCTCCGCCGGTCGAGAATGTGGCTGCCGCCATTGGAGACCTGGCCGAGCCCATCTCGGTCAGATGTCAGAACCTGACGGCTGGCGGCGGAGTCACGGCGACGGCCGTTCCTCTGCAGGGTATTCCTGCGCAGGCCTTCGACTGCGAAGGTTCGGGGCTGGCGATATCGTCAGGCGACCGTGTCCGGATCACAGTGAGAGGCGAATACGTTCCCGATCTCGGATTGATCGGAATCCTCGCAGGAATCACTCCCTCGGAGTTGCGGTGCAAGAACCAAGACACCGGCGCCGTTGCCAGCTGCCGTGACGTCAGCGGCTGTCTGGTTCCCCAAGAAGATCTGAACTGCAACACCCTTGGCTCTGAGCTGAACGCCAACGGGATCGGCTTCAGCGGAATCGCGGGCGACAGGGTCTTCATCCGACTCGTCGGAAGGAAGAACTGAATCAGAGCGCGTGCAAACGAGGGGCTTGGACTTGCCGACCGAGATCGCTCCAATCGGACGCTGTCCTCTGAGAGGCCACTCCGAGCGGCTCCGAGTGAACGTCACCGGAGCTGTCTGACTTGGTTGGCAAGGGCTTCCTCGAGAACGATCGCGCTGTTCAGTGTCCGAACCGATAGGGAGTGGTCTCGACGAAGCGACAGTCTTTGTAAGCGATGGTGAGGAGTTCGAGGGGAGGCGATCGCCCCGCCGCCGACGACGGCAAACCGGTGACAAGAGCGCACCATGGACTCGGCGTCGGCCGATCGCCGCGCTCTCGGGTAGCAGAAGCTGGAGACGGAACTCCCGAGCTCCGAGCGGAGTAGAGAGGCTGCGTCGACAATCTCGTGCTTCAGATCGAGACTGGTCGATCGGAGATCCGGGTGAGTCCACGTGTGGCTCCCGACCTCCAGCAGCCCCGTCTCCTGCATGGACCTGATGTCTTCGAGTGACAGGGCCGGAAGCGCAGCGCCTTCAAGAGGAGAAGGTTGCTCGCCCAGGACGAAGCCCACCGGAACGTAGAGGGTCACCGGGATCTGGCGCTCGAGGCAGATTGGCCAGGCCACTTCCCGAAAATTCGCGAACGCGTCGTCGAAGGTCACCGCAACCATGAGGTTGGGTTCACCCACTCGAAGCCTCTCGGTGCCAGCGGAGAGCGTGACGGGAACGGTCAGACGTGCAACGAGGTCCATTTGTCGGGCAAAGGAGCCGATGTCGAGATCGACGGCCGAATCGGTACCACCGCTCACGAGATGGTAGGCCAGGATCCTGAGACCATGGCTACGCGGCCGGACCAGCGGCTGCGCAAGTCGCAGAGCCTGGCGGCCCAGTCGAGCGGCGAACCCTGGAATCATCGACTCACTCGTGGCCCGCGAAACGGCGTTGCGGCGCCACCCTCGGATTTGGCCCTGGAGCGGAACTGGGCTCGTAACGGGCTGACCTCCGATGCTGACGCTCGATGAGTGGTGCGGCGAGCAGCAGCATTCCAATAAACGGGAGGATCGGTATCCTCTGGCGCGAGATGATGCCGAGGTTGCCGAAGGTCAGCCCGATCATCAACGTGTAGACCAGGGCAAATGGAACCGCAAACCGAAGAACTGGACTGAAGCGCCAGTGTTTGAGCGCCGCGAACAGACTCTTGCGGTACCTTGCGACGAAAAGCCAGATCAGTCCGATCTCCAGCGAGGCGACGAGCGAGGTCGCGTTGTGGGCCTCCCATGGGAAAGGTCGCATCCAGACGTTGACGAACGCCATGGGAATCGACAGAGGGCCGGTGGTAATGCCGACGTTGCTACCGCCCCTCAGGGTGAGACTTGCTCGCTCCGCCTGAAACTGCGCCATGTCCTCCAGATCAGCGATTCCGAACTGCTGTGACATGAAGATGACGGTGGCCAGTCCTACTCCTGCCATCACCAGGCTCTCGGCGGCCTTGCGGGCTGTCAACCGCTCCCATGTGCTCAGCCAGTGCGCAACACCAGTCGAGAGAGCGATGACCGCAGCGACGTGTGGTCGGATGGCGAAGGCGAGGACAACCCCGAATGAGAACAGAGCCCAGTTGGGCCGGCTCCGGCGTCCCACGTAGCCGAGTGTCGAGATCCCAACGGCCAACACGATCCAAGCTTCTTTGCCAAGACTCGAGGGCCAGAACCAGAGCGAAGGTAGAAGCCAGAGTAGCGCCGCATAGTTTCTTGCGCCGAGACCGATGGGCGACGAGCGGCGATACGCGATGGCCAGGCAACACAGGCCGACAAAGGAGATGATCGAGCAAGCCAGGAAACCGGCACGCATACTCGGGCCAACCACACTGACCACGAGTCCGCTCAGAGCGACGACAAAGCTCGTGCCCCACCAGCGGCGCAGCCCACTGAGCTCTTCCGCGAGTCCTGCAAAGTCCAGCTCCCAGACGTACTGGGCCAGCAGCAGGCCCTCGCTGAAGTACATGTTGGCGTCGCCGACGCCACCGTAGTAGTTCGCCAGCACCTCAAAGCGTAGGGTCGAACCGAGAATTCGGAGGCTCAGGGCGGTGACGATCAGGATTGGAAGTGCGGTGAGGCCAAGACGCTCCAGGATGATCGAGCCAAAGACGATCAGCGCGAGACTCAGTAGCAGGAAAGCTAGGAGGTCGTAGGTCAAATCGGGAGTCTTCCGGCTTGTCTGACGATGACAGTCACCTCGTGGCCGATTTCGAAACGTCAGCCCCGAGTGGGTCCAGCCGTTCTGGGAGAAAGGGAAGCTCTTCAGCTTCGTAACGCAGCATGCGCCAAATCGTCGAACGCGCGCCCTCCTGACTGATGTCTGGATTGGCGAACTCCCAGACGACGTCTCCGCCGGGCGTTACTTCGAACACGTACCCTGTGTCTGATTCGGTGATCAGGGTGTTGCCGTTGGGTAGGCGCTGCGCACTCCCGCGTGTTGCCGAGAAGAAGCCGGAGGCGGCGTAGCTCCAGACGATCTGCAAGGTTGCCGGATCGAGCTCGATGACTCGGCTGCCGACGGATTCGTTGGGCCCGTTGTCGAAAATGAGCAAGTTGCCGTTGTCGAGCATCGTCGGGTGGTGCTGGAAGGTCAGATTTCCAGGGCCCCACAGCCAGAGCAGGTCTTTGGTCTCGCGGTCGAGGACAAGAATCGAATTGATGGTACGGCTCGAGATGAGCAGGTTTCCCGCAGCCATGGCGTCTACCGTGGAATGATCGCGGCCGATGATCTCGACATGGTTCGTGTGCAGGAGATCGACATATAGTGACGGTTCGTGCTCGTTGGGGTCTCGACTCTGGAGCAAGTACGAGTACGGCGACGATGCCACCGAGTCGAGGAGCGAGAAGCTCTCTTTGAGCTCGCCGGTGTCCAGATCCAGGACGGTGATGAGATCGTCGATCACCTGACCGTGACCGCGTGCCAGAGCGTTCGGTTCGGTTTGATACTCGCGATCCAGCGCGAGGACCTCCGAACGAATTACGTCTACGGCGAGATCGTGATGAAACGCTCCCTGAGCAGACCACAAGAGATTGGAGCGGAGATCGATCTTGTGAACTGCGTTCTTGGAGATGACGACGAGAAGAGAGCCATCGTCGAGGGGGTGCACGTGCTGCCACTTGCCAACCGTCGGGTAGGCCCACTCGCGAAGGACCCGTCCCTTCATGTCGATCAGCTGGGCGCTCTGACTCGTTCTCGATCCATAGATCGAGAAACCCACGCTGGCCCGCTCCGAATCGAAGGTCAAGACACCCGAGTTGGTCTGATTGGGGTCGAAGGCCGCGTCGACGTAGCCCATCGTAGCGAGCTCTCTGAGGGCTCCCGAACGATTGGTGATGGCGGGCCTTAGTCGGGGCTCCGTTGGAGCTACGCTCTTCAAGAGTGCGTAGGGGAAGATCTTGTTGCGATGAGTGAAGACACCCCATCCGAAGCTCGCGAGGCATAGGAGCACTGTCGACAGCAACAATGCCAATCTGGTGAACATGGGATGCCTCTTGCCGTTGATGGGCCTAGAGTGCTCGGCTCGACTGCTCTCGGCCGCGCCATCGACATCGACTGGTTTGGAAGAGCGCATCTCTAGAATAGCTCCAGATCTCCGAGAGTCAGAGCCCAGCCGCGGAAGGAACTCGGGATGCACGAGGGCTCCGCCAGCGGCCTGGTGACCAAGCGAGGTGCGACAAACCAGGCGGGTAGAAAGCCGGCGCGCCACAACTGACGCCTCTCGCGAGTGCCGGGAGAAGCGATTGCGGTTACGAGTCCAACAGGCTGTCGTCGAAGGCCCCTGAGCAAACGGATGAGATCGCTTGCGGCCTCGTTGGGGCACAGTAGGTGGCAGAGCAGCAGCTCGCTGGTGCCCCGCCTGACTCCCCGCCGGGCGATTGCGCGGGCCTCTCCCTCCCCGAGTACGTCGTACTGGAGGCCAGGAATGTCGCGATAGCGCCAGTTTAGAAAGTGCTCGTCGACGGGAGTTCGCAGCCTCGAATCCCTAGGTCTGACTCGGGTGGCCAGTTCCGACAGACGTACTGCTGGGAACTCGGCGGCGAGAGTGCTCGACTCGAGATCGGGACTCGCGCTGGGGCGCCTGGAAACGGACGCAAGGAGTCCGAGCAAGGATGATGGCCGGACCTTCAGCATCACCGGAGCTCTTGACGGAGCGTTCCAGCCGAGACGCCGATAGCCTGCGAGGCTGATGCGGTTCGGTGTGTTGAAGACGAAGGCGGTGCCATCGGTCTCCACCTGCTTGATCAGACCAAGAGTGAGCCGCGAGAAGAGTCCCTTGCGTCGGTAGTCGGGATGTACGGCAGTGTCGACTGCGCGGACCGTGTCCACGGTTCTCGTACCGGCTTGCCATCGCCAGCGCATGAACGTGCGCAGACCGACGACCCTCTCCTCGTCCAGAGCGAGGAGAGTGGGCGATTCGCCAAACGGGTTGTGAACGTGCTTCCATTCCCAATACGCTGCGGTCCTCCTTGGACCTTCGCCCAGAGCGACCCGCACCAAGTCGAGGATCGCAGGCGTGTCGTCCTCGGTCGCTGGCCGAATCTCGAGCTCGTTCGCAGACGCTTGCCTTGTGCTCAACGTCTCGCGACCTCGATGTAGATGCGCTCGAGCTCGCTCGCCATTCGCTCGATGCTGAAGTCTTGGACGACCACAGTACGAGCATTTCTGCCCAGGGCCTGACTCTCGTTGGCGGACGAAAGAAGGGTTCGGCTGTAGTCGGTCAGCGCGTCGAGATCTCCGAAGTCACAGAGTCGAGCGCTGCGCGAGTCGACGACCTCGGCAATGCCGCCAACAGCGGTCACGACTGCCGGGAGGCCACACGACATGGCTTCGAGCAGGGCTAGCGGGAGCCCCTCGAACTCGGACGTCATCATGTAGAGGTCCATGGCTGCGAAGTAGGGGGCGACGTCGTCCTGCAGGCCGACCCAGTGGACGTTGCGCAGATCGAGTTGATCCGCGCGAGCTTGCAGTTTGGCAAGCAGGGGCCCGTCCCCGACCAAAAGACAGTGCAGCTCGTCCAGCTGATCCTGGAGGCGCGACGCAACCTCGAGCCAGTGGTCGAGGCGCTTCTGCTTGCGAAAGACGGCCACGGTTCCTACGACCGGCGCGTCGCCAGGAATGCCGAGTTGTTCGCGGAGAGCGCGACCTCGTTCGCAATCCGGGACCATGGCCCGCGTATCGATGCCGTTGCGCACGACGCGGACCGGGACGTTGCCCTTGGCATGTCGTCCCAACGACTCGGCGACTTCTGCGGAGACCGCAATCACCTGTGACTGCAGTCCCCAGGTCATGAGGTTCGCTCGACGGGTGAGACGGTGATAACGCTCCTGGAGGTTGTGCTCGGTGTAGACGAGGGGAACTGAAGCCAGTTTGCACGCGAGTCGAGCGACGACGCCGGACAGCGGGAGGTGGGCATGGACGACGTCGATTTCTTGTTTCTTGAGCCATCGGACGAGCGCGGGAACGCGTGCGAACAACGCGGGTGGCGACGACGCCGGCAGGCAGGTGGCGGAGACGTTGCTGTCG
>JANQPS010000105.1 GCA_028285365.1 Thermoanaerobaculia bacterium
AAAGGTTCCCGTGCCGATCAGCTCGCGAATCTCCATCGATCCCCATCGACCAGGTCCTTCGGGCTCGAGTGGCTCGTCATCACGTGCCTGCGCAAACGCGCCAAAAGCCCGCTCCAGCGCTCGAAAGCCAGCTGCCTCTCGAGCACTCAGCCCACCGGTGTCGGACTCGCGCAGAGGGAGGCCGTCAGCAAGGCGACTCGCGGCAAGATCGAGCGCCGACGTTTGGTCTTCGGGTCGAGGGCTCAGCTTCGGGGCTCCTGGTCTGAGTCTGCTGTCCTAGTGCCGGTCGTCCACCTCGTCGGTGTCCTGGGGGCGCATCAAGGCAGCCATTCTCTTCAACGCTCGCTTGACCATCATGCGAACAGCGTCTGACGACGGGCGCTCCAGCTCGAGCGCAACCTCCTGAAACGTCAGGCCGAATTCGAGTCGGAGAATCACCGCATTACGCTCAGCCTCTGACAGTGATTCGAGCGCTCGTTCATAAGCCGCCCGCGCTTCGGCATCGAGGGCGTTGTCGAACGGGCTCGGCTCCCGATCGGGTTGTGACTCCGCAATCTCCTCTCGGGTCGGGGTTCGAACGAACCTGCGCACCTCGTCTCTCGAGGCGTTGAGAAGAATCGTGCGGAGGTACGCCATGAACGCACCCGGACGCGTGTGCTCGAATTGCTCGACGTTGTCGAGCGCCCTCATCAAGGTGACCTGCACCAGATCGTCGGTGTCGGCAAGGTCTCGCGCTGAGCGTGGCAGGCGCCCCCTCGCCCAACGCTGAAGCAACGGCAGACAGCGACGTGCAAGCTCTTCCCGGGCCTGATCGTCCCCCGACTTGAGACGGGTGAGCAAGGTTCTGGTCGACTGGAGCTCCACGCTTGCCCCTATCTGGCGTCTCTACCTGAAGTCACTGTCTACAAGTCTCGGTCTAGAGGTCTCGCTAGAAGTCGGAAGACGTTGGCGATCCATCGGAGCATAGTCCGGAGATGCGGCGTCAATTGGGAGGCGAGGTTGCATGACAGCACATCGATTCGCAAAGGACCGACGGACGATGAGAAGATCGGGGCTCGAACACCCGAGGTCGATCTCACTCTCATATTCACTCCATCCGCAGGAGGCGTTCATGAATCGCCGCGAGTTCCTGGCAGCTGGATCTGCCGCGCTTTCTCTCCCGTTGCTGACGGCCAACCGAACCGGAGCCCAGGCCCGAGCGCAGCCTGGGAGCGTCAACGTCGACCCGAGGCGGCTCCAGAGCGTGCTCGACGACGCCGCCCGCAGTCTCGGCATCGTGGGGGCGCAGCTTGCGGTCTACGACGGCGAAAGTGTCTACGAGTTGACGAGTGGCTACGCCAACCTCGAGCGGCGGCGCCCCGTCACCGCCAATACGCTTTTTCAGATCGGTTCGACCACGAAGGTCTTCAACGCCGCACTCGTCATGTCCCTGGTCGACAGCGGCGACCTCGATCTGGACGAGCCCGTCAAGACCTGGATCACCGACCTGGAGCTGACCGGAGCCGACACCGAGAAACACCCCACGCTCCGTCAGCTGCTCTCGATGTCGGCCGGGCTCGACAACGGTCCGTACACCGATCATGGCCGTGGCGACGACGCAATCGCTCGCTACGTCGCGTCGCTTGCCGAGGTCCCTCAGATCTTCGAGCCGGGCACCGCCTTCGGCTACTCCAACGCTGGCAGCAACGTCGCCGGTCTCGTCGCGCAACGTGCCATGGGCATCAACTGGGAAACCCTCCTCTCTGACCGAGTCCTGAAGCCGCTGGGACTCGAGCACTCGGCCAACTTCGCCGAAGATCTCCTGTTTCGCTCCGTCGCACTGGGCTACCGACGCGCTCCAGGTCAACGGCCTCAACGTGTGCAGATCTGGGGTCTGCCGCGCTCGATGGCCCCGGCAGGCGGCACGTTGTGCTGCAGCGCCGGCGACCTGGTGCGCTTCGCGCGCATGTTCCTCGACCAGGGCAAGGCGCCAGGCGGACGACAGGTGCTCTCGACCTCGGCCGTCGAAACGATGCAGACACCGCAGATCGACATGCCGGCCAAGATCATCGCGCAGAAGTGGTGCCCGGGACCGTACTGGAAGATGTGGGGCGGCGAGGTGATTCACGGCCACAGCGGAACCAACACGGGCGGCTCGTCCCTCCTGCTGTGGTGTCCTGAGAAGAACGTTGCCGCCGCGACGATCGCCAACGTCCCCAACCAGGGTTATCCACTCGCCGACCGGGTCTTCGACACCATTTTCCCGCAGATGTTCGGTATCAAGAAGCCGAGGAGTCCCAAGCCGGATACGGTGACGCCGGCAGACGTGGACCTCGACCGCTACACAGGCACCTTCGTGGCACTGAACAACCGATTCGAGTTCAGGATCGACAACGGCAAGCTCGTCGCCAAGATCCCGCAGCTCGAGTCCGAGCTCATTCCGCTGGGCGAGGACCGCTTCCTGCCCCGCGATCCGGCCATGGGTGGCAACCGCGGCTGGGACGTCGCCTTCTGGGGTTACGACGGCAACGGTCGCGCCACCCACTTCCTCAACGGTGTTTTTGCCTTGCGGCGCGCGGCTTGAGGGAGCGGCGATGAGAGCACGACGCCACGTCCAGTCGCCTCAGCACCTACGCCTCGCAGCACTCGTCGTGGTCGCGTTCGCCACGATCTTCGTCGCCGGTGCGGCCGAGTCACAAAACACGCAGCAGCGTGAATTCGCAGCCATCGATGTCGAGCGTCTCACCAAGGTAGCCGAAGAGCCTGGCCAGTGGCTCACCGGTGGCCGCGACCTCGATCAGTCCTACTTCTCCCCACTCACAGGCATCAACGACGAGAACGTCACCCGTCTCGGCTACGCCTGGCAGTTCGACACCGACACCACCAACGGCCTCGAGGCGACCCCGATCGTCGTCGACGGCGTGATGTACACGAGCGGACCCTGGGGTGTGGTCTACGCGGTCGACGCCGCAACGGGCGAGAAGCTGTGGACCTTCGACCCGGAGGTCGACCGTCAGTTTGCCCGCTTCGCCTGCTGCGGCATCGTCAACCGTGGCGTCTCCGTCCAGAACGGAAAGGTCTACGTCGCGTCGCTGGACGGCGTCCTCTTCGCTCTCGATGCACGGCTCGGCGAGCCCGCCTGGCACCAGAAGACCCTGTTCGACGACTCGCGCGGCTACAGCATCACCGGCGCTCCCTACACGGCCGGAGACGTCGTAGTCATCGGCAACAGCGGTGGCGAATACGACGCTCGCGGCTACATCTCGGCCTACGACATCGACACGGGCGAGCTACGATGGCGCTTCTTCACTGTGCCCGCGTCAGCCGAAGGGCCACACGAGCACCCCGAGCTCGAAGTTGCCGCCAAGACCTGGGATCCGGACAGCCTCTGGGAGGTGGGTCTCGGCGGCACCGTCTGGGACGGTATGGCCTACGACCCCGAGCTCGACCTCCTCTACGTCGGTGTCGGCAACTCGACGCCGTACGCGCGCAAGGTGCGCAGCCCCAAAGGCGGCGACAACCTGTACCTCGCCTCGATCCTGGCGATTCGTCCGGCCACCGGCAAACTCGTGTGGCACTACCAGACCACGCCGGCCGAAAACTGGGACTACACGGCCACCCAGAAGATGATCCTCGCAGAGCTGGAGATCGACGGCCGCGAGCGCAAGGTGCTCATGCAGGCACCCAAGAACGGCTTCTTCTACGTCCTCGATCGGGAGACCGGCGAGCTCATCTCGGCCGAACCCTACGTGCCGGTCAACTGGGCATCACACGTCGACATGACGACCGGACGCCCAGTCGAAACAGACCAGGCTGAGTACTTCGACGAACCCAAGCTGATCTTCCCGTCGCCGGCCGGAGGTCACAACTGGCAGCCGATGGCGTTCAACCCCGGGACGGGTCTGGTCTACATCCCTGCGCTCGAGGTGGGGGCGGTCTTCCAGATCCCCGATCGCGAGTTCAAGTACGTACCCCGCGGGATGAACACCTACTCGCTTTTCTCGTTTTCGGTCGACGGCCCGATGGGCATCTCGGTCCTGGCAGCTCGCGGACTCGACTGGAACGCTCTCAAGGAAGGACAACCCGATCCCACGGCCCGCTCGATTCTTCGCGCCTGGGATCCGGTGACCCAGAGCGAGCGCTGGCAAGTCAACGTCTCGGGGCCTTTCGAAGGTCAGTTTGCCGCTATCTGGAACGGCAGCGGCATCATGACCACCGCGGGCAACCTCGTCTTCCAGGGTCGCACCACCGGGGAGCTCTACGCCTACGCCGCCGACACCGGTGAGCTGCTGCACGTCGTCGACCTCGGCACATCGGTCATCGCCGCTCCCATGACTTACGAGCTGGACGGCAAGCAGTACGTCGCGCTCATGGCCGGTCTCGGCGGCGCTGGCGGACGGGCGCATTTCCCGGGAACCGCGGCCGCCGCGCGCGGCAACGCCGGACGCATCATCGCGCTCACCCTCGACGGCGGCGACGTCCCCAAACCTCCCCTACGTCGTCCGGCCCCACCGCCAGGCCGACCGTCCGTGGAGCGACGCGGCGACACCGAGACCATCGCCAGCGGCGAAGCTCTGTTCGAGCAGCACTGCACGCGCTGTCATGGCAGCAGTGGCGTGGGCGGCGTCCCGGACCTCAGGAGCATGAGTGCGCGCGTGCACGACCGCTTCGACGACATCCTCTTGCGCGGGGCGCTCAGCGGCCGCGGCATGGCCAGCTTCGGTGACCTCCTGGAAGAAGCCGACAGCGAGGCGATTCACGCCTTCTTGATCGATCGATCCTGGCGGGCTTTCGAAGAGGCGCAAAACGATCAGTAGCCGCGTGCTACCTGATCACGGCAGCAGGCGTCTCAGCTCTTCGTCGAAGTTCTGGATGAGCACGACGTCGCCCAGGTGGTCCGGACCCGGACCGGAACCGGAGTCCTGGCTCTTCAGGAGCAGAACGAGGTCGCCGTCTGGGTGGAGATCCCAGGAGCGGATTGCAGGATCACCAAACTGATAGTCACCCTCTAGGACGACTCGGCTCGAGCCTGTAGTTGCACCCCCAGGGTCTTCCAGGTCCAACGCGATCAGTCGTCGGCGATTCTCGACGTAGAACAGGCTCAGTCCGTCACTCGACCAGACCGGCCACTCGCCTCCGGCTGTAGAGATCCGGCGTCTGTCTCCCAGCTCGGGGAACCGTTGGACGTAGATCTCGGCAGCGCCACTCCGGTTCGATGAGTACGCGATCCACGAGCCATCCGGGGAAAGGGAAGGGGAAGACTCTATGTAGGTCGTTGCTAACAAGGGCCGCCAGTCGCTTGGAGAACCCCGCTCGACCAAGCCGATATCCAGGTTCTCGGGACTCCCGTAGACAAACAGCAGGCGCTGACCGTCGCGCGACCAGTCGTACGGAACCAGGTTCCCCGGCACCTGTCCCTGGAAGAGCTTCTTGGCCGCCCCTCCGCTGTCGACACTCATCTCATAGAGGCTGAGAACTCCGTCACCAGCTCGGATCGAAGCAAAGACGAGATCTTGCCCATTGGGAGCCCACAAGGGCACGTCGTCGACACCGGGCTCGGTCGTCAACCGTGACGGTGCCCCCAGATCGAGAGACGACACCCAAACGTCGATGTCCGTTCGACCGTCGACCGAATAGGCCACTCGCGCCCCGTCGGGCGAGAACCTCGCCCCGTAGTAGGAGCCCGGCGGCGCAGCTACGAGGGATTCTCGACCGTCGCCGTCGACGACGACCATTTGCGACGCGCTGGAATTACGCCCGACCAGAAAGACCAAGGACCCTTCGTTCGAGACTGCGAAGTTCGTGGCCCCACCGGTCTTCATGCTCACGTTGGACGCGACTCGAACCGGCTCACCGTCGACGTCCCAACTCGTCGGATCGAAACGCAGGGCCCACAGACTGCCCTCCGAGCCGTAGAGGATGTGTCCACTCGACATGAACCTCGGGTTGTTCCCGCCTTGGGCCAGCACCTTCTCCCGGGTTCCATCCATCGAGACCACGGCAATCTGCTCCGCGGCAGCTCCCGGAGAGACCTTGGTGAAGAGCACCCCGAGATCGCCTGGCAGCCTGGACGGCCACAGGTGATTGGCGCCCGCGGTCTCCGTGGTGGTGAAAGGGACCAGCTCACCGCCGTCCGCATCCACCTTCCACAGGCCGCTCGCGAAGTAGGTTGCCAAGACGATCTGCCCATCCTCGGTCCAGGTAGCCCCCGACGGAAAGAGGCTGCCCTCGACAAGGGTGATCGGGGTGTCCCCCCGAACAGCAACCTTGCGCAGCGCGTTGCCGCTGAAGAACCCAAGCCACTCGCCGTCGGGGGAGAAGAAAGGGCCTCCTCCGCCCGAGGCGAGCTCGGCGAGCGCGATCGGCGCCAGGTCCGACAGAAGGCGCGTATAGAGGACGTCCTTGCCATCAACGACAGAAACGTAGGCGAGGCGCCGACCGTCGGGAGAGAGCGTCAGATCGTGGTCATCCATGTTCGTCGTCGGCCGCAGTGGCGTCGAAGCAGGTGGGGTCAGCAGCGAACGGACCACGTGCCGCTGGGAATCCGGCTCGCGAAACCATGTGAGGGTGGACAAGGCGGCCGCGAATACGGCGACGATCGCTGAGGCGACAATCCAGATGGAGCTTCGGCCGCGAGAGCTCTGAACCTCCGTCGTCTGAGCCTCGCTTCCAGCAGCCACATCCTGAAGCTCGATCCGAGCGTCACCGATGTGCTGCAGACGCTGACGCAGGTCGCGCTCGAGACAGCGCCGCAGCAGACGCACGATGCCACTTGGCGTGCTCTCAGGAAG
>JANQPS010000086.1 GCA_028285365.1 Thermoanaerobaculia bacterium
ATCATCGCCACCCCGTTACAGCATTCATCGCACACCACCTGATCGAGCGCCCCGCTCGCCACTGGCTGACCGCCTGCCCCAAGCGCCAAAGCCAACCCGAAAGCGCGCTCGCGACCGGGCGTCGGCTGTGCTGGAGTGCACGGTGCCAAAGACCTCCCGGCCCAGCAACCAGGGATGACGTTCAAGCCCTAAACCGGCACGCCTTCCCGTAGCAGCGATTGTGTGCAAGGTTTTCTCCTAGAACGAACGGCGCAGCGCTCTCTCTGGTTGCTGCCGGTCAACCGGAGAGCATCGTGGCGGCCGAAGCAGAACAACACCAAGAAGGCTCAAAGACCCACGGCTTCTTTGTCGGCGTGTTCTCGGGCCTGGGCCTGGGCTTGCTGCTCGGCGTGATCGTCGGCCTTTCGGTGACACCCGTCGTCTCAGTGGTGGTTGGCGCGATCACTGCCTTGCTCGCGGTTTTTCTGGGTCTCGAGAGCGGTGACGACGCGGCGACATCCAGGCTCAGCAAGGTTCGATTGAACGGTGTCCGGATCGGCAGCTTCGGTCTTGCCACGGTCCTCGGCCTGATGCTCGGGCTCTTCGTCCGCGGCAATCACCTGTTCGACGAGCCGATCGACAAGCATCTCGCGCGGTGGGAGGGCTTTCCCACCGAAGTCGCGCAGCAGATGGTCGTCTTCGAGCGCACCGGCATTGTGCCCAGGAGCCTCGCCTTCTCGGAGGACGGCCCCGCCGTCGAGGTTGCCCTGGACGAGCAGGCAGCACTCGCGCGCAGCAACGTGCTGGTGAATGCGCTTCAGGATCGAGACCTGTGCGACGAGCTCGATCCCGGCCGATGGAACAACGCACCGGATCGCGTTCTTCGTCAGTACGACGCGATCGACGAGCAGCTGTTTCGCGACATCGCGGAGCGGATCAGGGAGCTGCCGGACGAGGCGACCCGCTTGAGCATGCTGAACGTCGTGCATCAGCTGATCTGCGAGATGCAGGAGGTGGCGAGCGAATGACACACGTCTCGAGATGGGGTCAGGGCCTCGGCGGCCTGAGCATCGCGCTCGCCGGCTGCGTGTTGGCAGCCCAACCCGCATCGGCACAGCAGAAGCCGCATGCCGAGAGCTCGCGATCCGTCGTCGAGGTCAAATGCCCGATCCTGGTCGATGGCGAGACCCGCCAGATGCGCGCCACCGGGTTCGCCTGGCTCGACCCCCAATACGTCGTCACCGCCCTGCATTCGGTCGTCGGCTGCCAGGGCAATCCCGAGGTCTACAGCGAGCAGCTCGGCGACGCCTCACCTGCCGAGGTGGTCAGCTCCTACCTGGAAGCCGACCTGGCGCTGCTGCAGCTCGAACGAGGCATCGGCCTGTCGGTGGTCGAGCACGCCACATCAGCGCCCGACATCGAGCGGGAGTTCTATCTCTACGGCTACCCCCTCTACGCCCGCACGATGGCTGGCGGGCCGATCGACTTCAAATGGGGATTGGGCGGCGAGGCCCTCACATCGCTCGACCGGGCATTCCGGTCGGCCGATCTGACGGCGCTGTTCAGAAACCAGAGCTATCCGGCAAAACAAACGCAGATCCTCCGGATCCAGAGCCCGATCGTCTCCGGCTATTCGGGCTCGCCGATCTTCGACGAAGCAGGGCGCGTCGTCGCCATTGTCGACGGCGCTCTCCTCAACGGCACCGTCGGCGCCAATTGGAGCGTCCCGGCACATCTCTATTTGCCAAGGCTGCTGGACTCCGACGACGAGCTCCCACAGGAAGCCTCGAGCTGGGCCAAGGACCTGCTGAAGAGCAGCATCTCCGACGTCGTGATCAGCGATGTCCCAACCGAGCTATCCCCGGTGGCCGACGAGCCGGAGGATCTCGCGACGGTCGACGCCGACACCCCCAACCTGAACCTCGTCCGCCAGATCTCGTTCGG
>JANQPS010000175.1 GCA_028285365.1 Thermoanaerobaculia bacterium
TATTGGTCCCGTCGCCCGCTTGATGTCGCGGCACTAGTTCGCATCTCAGCAGTGCTTAAGAAAGCGCCGAGGACCACCGGCGCTCGAAGGACCCGACGCCTAGGTTGTGAATTAGCGCGCGTTGCCCAAGCGGCTCGCCCATACAGCTCGAGGTCGCTGGGCCACGCTCGCTCCCCAGGGATGACTGGCGACGGCGGGGAGACACGCGCTTTGGCTCGATCCCATCATCTCATTCGACCTACCTGTACTTCACCAGGTAATGTTCTGGAACAGCAGTTCCATCGTGGTTAGTCGACGACCGTCTCGCCCTAACCACATCTGACCCTCTGTGATGCTCAAAGGGAGGGTGATCTTAGGTGGCGGCGTGTGAAGTCCCAGGATCTCTAGTAGCCGCTCGCCAGCCACGAGCTCCAGCGCAAGTCGATGTCTGATCAGGTTCGACGATTGGGCTATCCGCGCAGCGTCGGTGGTGAATCGGGAAGCTGTGGTGACGAAGATCCCCTTCGAATGGCCTTCCACAACGAGGGCCCCCACGAAGTTCCTAACCTCGTGCACTGACTCCGTGTCTCCAGATACCCTCCGCTTCACTTGTACGGCGTAGAGGATCTCGCCGCCATCGCTCGCCACGAGGAGATCGATGCCGCCGTCGGGTGAGTTCACGTTGGCCGTCGTAGCGTACACGTCGCAGCCGAGATGCTCGCGAAGCAACGCGGCTATCAACTCCTCTGCCTTCCCAGCGGCGATCAGCCGACGGTCTTGCCACCGTTGCATAAGGTGAGCGCGGATGTCCTCGACTGCGGCGTCGGTCCCGGCGATATCCACCTCATCGAGGAGCGAATGATGATCGTACGCATACGTAGCGCCTGGCCACGCCGACCCCTCACAGGAGCGGTGACGGACCTGCCACCACCCACAGCTCTTGCACAGGAGGAGATCGTGCACAAACCAGACACGATGCTCCGGATCGGTCGGTGCGTCATCGCTACTCGTGAAGAGTTCTAGGTGCTGGGCACAATTCGGGCATCGGTGCAGTTCGAAAGCTGCATGCACTTGGGACCCAATGGGATCGTCCCCCAGCTCAACGTCAATATGGTCGTGCGCAGCCCAGCCCCTATAGAAGAGCCTCCGCGCCGGCATCCCACTCATGGCTTCCCCTCCCTCCTGGAAGCGGCGACACACATGGAGCTCAAACGCGCAAAGCTTACTCCGCGAACTCCAATCGCGCTCGCTTGTCAGGCCCCCCAACGCGAGCCCGGATCACGGCGGGATAACCGAAAACCTGGATGGATCGCGCGATCTTCCGCTTTCGCGACTCTCGGTTTTCGTGACATGCTGGAGCGGGTTGGACAGTCAGTGGTGCCCCTGATCACACGCACCACGTCGTTGGCGCAGCCTGGGCACGTCCCGCGCACGCTCGACTGGGTGCCGAACCGAGAGGTGGGCTGAGATGTGGGACACGCGAATGGTCAAGCTCGAAGTCGAGTTGCCGGACGGCATCGCCGAGCACGCGGAGGAAGTGCAGCGGACGGATCCGGCGTTACTGAGCCGAGTCGTGCTGTACGGTCTCACGAGACGCACGATCTATCGGAACCTCCGTAGCCGAGACGGATCCGATGCCTCGTGAGTGGGCGATCGGCGCGGCTGCGCTTGCAGCTGCAAGGGTCATCGGACTCGTCGAGAGCTGGGCCTGGCGTCGACGACATCGCCGTGGCCGAGATCGAGGACCCGGTCGCCCGGCTCGTCTTCGAGCTCAAGTCCGAACGAGGCATCGCCCGGGCCTCCTTCACCGACTCCGATCCTCGGTGTATCGATCGAGGGAGAGCCGATGAGCACTGACCGCGAACTCGGGTACGACCACGCGGTGCTGCGCCTGAAAGCGATGCAGGTCCACGACGACGAGGCGGAGCTCGTCTACGTCTTTGAGGTTGATGCGATCGGCGACCTGGTCGGGGAGCGTGCGACGTGATACCCGCAGCTCCTCCTGGACGTCCACGACGAGATCATGGTCGACCTCTTCGCCGGAGGTGGTGGGACCTCGACCGGGATAGAGATGGCCACAGGCCGACAGGTCGACATTGCAATCAATCACGACGACGCGGCGGTTTCGATGCACCGGCTGAACCACCCGCAGACGAAGCACTACGTCTCGGACGTGTTCGAGGTGTGCCCGCGCACGGTGACGGAGTGTCGACCGGTCGGGCTCCTCTGGGCTTCACCCGATTGCACGGACCACTCGAAGGCGAAGGGCGGGAAGCACATCCGCAACAAGAAGCGACGGTCCCTCGCGTGGGTGGTGATTCGGTGGGCCGGCCAGGTCGGACCTCGCGTCATCATCCTGGAGAACGTCGAGGAGTTCGTCGACTGGGATCCGCTGATCGGACTCCCGGGAGCGTTCCGTCGATGCCCCGGACAGAAGGGCCGGACGTTTCGCCGATTCAAACGCGAGCTCAAGGCCCTCGGCTACAGGGTGGAGCATCGCGGGCTCCGGGCCTGCGACTTCGGAGCGCCGACGATCTGGAAGCGACTCTTCCTGATCGCGCGCCGCGACGATGGGCCGATCGTCTGGCCGGTGCCGACGCGCGGCCCAGAGGGCTCGGGCCTCCTGCCCTACCGCACCGCGGCCGAGTGCATCGATTGGTCAATCCCGATGTGCTTGATCTTCGCAACGAAGGAAGAGGCGAAGGCCTGGGCGCGAGAGCATGGGCTCTTCTCCCCGAAGCGTCCGCTCGTCGAGGCGACGCTGCGACGCATCGAGCGCGGCGTCA
>JANQPS010000177.1 GCA_028285365.1 Thermoanaerobaculia bacterium
ACTTCCGCAACTTCGAGCATCTGGATGTCGAACTGCAAGACGGCCTGACTTGCGTGATCGGCGAGAACAACTCGGGGAAGACGAACCTCCTCCGGGCGATCCGGCTGGCGGTCGATGCGAACCTCTCCTCGCAATACCGCCAGCTTCTCGAGCAGGACATCTTCTCTGGCGCCGACCTCTCCACAGCGAACCAAGTGCTCGTCTCGGTGGAGTTCAGAGACTATGCAGAGAACGTGAACGAGTCCGCACTCCTCGGTACATGCGCCGTGGACGACGATCTTGCGCGCATTCACTACCGGTACAGGCCGCGGCGCGAGATTCTGGACGACATTGAAGCCGGCGAGCATGATGGCGAAGGACTCTCGGTCGTCGAGGACTATCACTTTCAACTCACCGGCGGCGGCGACCAAGATCCCACCGAAGTGGAGTGGAACGAAGAGCTTGGCTCTTCCCTCCGGTTTGGCCATCTGCAGGCGTTCCACGTCGAGATGCTCCCGGCGCTCCGCGACGTGACCTACAGCCTTCGGCAGGCATACGAGTCGCCTCTATCGCGCATCCTCAGAGCGACTGACATCGACAAGACCGAACAAAGCGCACTAGTCGAGATCATGCGCAGCGCGAACCAAGAGATTGAGGCTCAGCCAACGATCCACAACGCCGGCGAAGCCATGCGTGCGTCACTCTCGGATACTGCAGGAGAGGCGTTCGAGATGGGACTGAAACTGGGAATGGCCGACCCATCGTTCGCCTCTATCACCAGGTCGCTCAAAGTCCTGCTCTCGAATGCGTCCCTTCAGGACTTCGAGGTCTCGCGAAACGGCCTAGGACTGAACAATATCCTCTACATCAGCATGATCCTCGAGTACTTCACCCGACGAACCGAGTCATCGGGCGCTGCCGGCCAGCTTCTGCTGATCGAGGAGCCAGAGGCGCACCTTCACCCGCAGCTTCAGCGGGTTCTCTACTCCACGCTCCGTGACAAGCCTTTTCAGGCCATCCTGACTACGCACAGCACCCACATCAGCTCACTCGCCCCGGTCGAGTCGTTCGTCGTGCTGACCAGTGACGGAGCCTCGACCACCGGCTGCGCGCCTCAAGAGGCTGCAGACTTGTCGGAGCGAGAGGCCGGCGACCTGGATCGCTACCTAGACGCGACGCGATCCACTCTCTTGTACTCGAGGACTGTGCTGCTGGTTGAGGGACCCGCCGAGCTGTTCCTGATCCCGCCGATCGTCAAGTCGGTTATGGACGTCGACCTTGACCGCATGGGCGTCGCGGTCGTCCCGATATTCGGAACGCACTTCAAGACGTACGCAAAGCTTTTCGCGCAGGATGCTCTCGCAAAGAAGTGCGCAATCGTTTGCGATGGAGATCTCGACCCGGGGGAGGTCACTCAACCGGAGGACCAGTTCATGGCCCCCTACACGCTTGACGTAGATGAGACCGACTTCGTTCAGGTGTACCAATGCCCCGTGACGTTCGAACGGGCGATGACGCTACCCGGAACCCTCGCGATGTTCGCGGAAGCCACCCGCGAGTGCGACTACCCGCAGGTCACCGAGCGCCTCGCTGAAGGGGCAGAGCGGCTTTCCCGCACGGACCTCGATGAAGACGAGCG
>JANQPS010000183.1 GCA_028285365.1 Thermoanaerobaculia bacterium
GCCTCCCGAAGAGCTCTGGCGACGAGCGGTCGGGCCGAGCTGGTCGTCGTTAGCGGTCGCGGGCGACGTGCTCTACACCCAGGAGCAGCGCGGCGAGCAGGAGGTGGTGAGCGCCTACCGGGTGTCGACTGGCGAGCCGGTGTGGCAACACGCCGACGACGCACGCTTCTGGGAGGCGATGGGTGGTGTAGGCCCGCGTGCAACCCCGACCATCCATGGCGACCGGGTCTACGTCGTTGGCGCGACCGGGCTCTTCAACGTGCTCGACGCAGCTACGGGTTCGCTCGTCTGGGCGCGCGATCTGGCGGCAGACACTGGCGCCGCCGTGCCGGAGTGGCGGTTTTCGGGCTCGCCGCTGGGTCTCGACGACCGAGTGATCGTGACCGCCTCAGGCGCGATGGCCGCCTACGAGGTCGACACCGGAGAGCCGATCTGGACCGACGCCGGAACGGTTGAAGGGGAGGGCTACACCTCACCCCACCTGGCCACGCTTGGTGGCATCGAGCAGGTGGTGCTGCTGAGTCCCGAGGGTGCCGCTGGCCTTTCGGCGGTCAACGGGGCGGTGATCTGGCAGCACGAGCGCAGCGGCAGTCCGATCGTTCAGCCGTCCCTCACCGCTGACGGCGGCCTCCTCATGGCCGCTGCGGGCATGTCGGGTGGTACCGGATTGATCAAGCTCTCGATTGGCCACGGCCCTACCGGCTGGGCGATCGAAGAAGCCTGGGTATCGAACCGGCTCAAGCCCTACTTCAACGATCTCGTGGTACACGAGGGCTACGCCTACGGCTTCGACGGCTCGATCCTCGCCGCGGTCGACGTCGAGGGCGGGCAGCGTGCCTGGAAGGGTGGACGCTACGGTCACGGGCAGCTGTTGCTGCTTGCTGATCAAGACCTTCTGTTGGTGCTCTCGGAGCAGGGCGACCTGGTGCTGGTCTCGGCCACGCCGGACGCTCACGAGGAGATTGCGAAGGTCGCCGTCCTCGACGGCAAGACCTGGAACCATCCGGTCCTCGTGGACGACGTGCTGCTCGTGCGCAACGCTGAAGAGATGGCGGCGTTCCGGTTGGCGACGGGAGTCTGAGGGGCTCTGTTCTCAGACGGAAGCCTTGGGGAGTGGTCGAGGATTCTTCGGTTCATGAGACGCAAACCCTTGCTGTCATGCTGACGGAATGTCGGTCGATGACCTTCGATCGCAGCGCCATCTTTGACCGGCATGTAGGAAGCACCTCGACGGGTCCTCACCATCATCTAGCGCAGGACCGTCGTAGCGACCCCAGACACGGCTATGCGCTTCTGGTGCAGGAAGACGAAGGTGTGACAGACGGTAGTTGCCGGCTCCCGTGGCTGCGCCCTTAGACTTGCCCCATGCCGCTCGCAGCCGGGACCTCCCTCGGTCACTACACCGTCACCGCGCCTCTCGGCGCCGGTGGCATGGGCGAGGTGTACCGCGCTCGCGACACGAAGCTCGACCGCGACGTCGCGATCAAGGTGCTACCGGAAGACTTCGCTGCCGACGCGGAACGCCTCGCCCGCTTCGAGCGCGAAGCGAAGTCTCTCGCAGCCCTCAACCACCCAAACATCGCCACGATCCACGGCTTCGAGCAGGACGGGGACACCCACTTCCTGGTGATGGAGCTGGTGGAGGGTGAGGACCTCGCTGAGCGGCTACGCAGCGGTCCGATGCCGGTCGAAGAGGCAATCCCTCTGTTTGTCCAGATCGCCGAGGGACTGGAGGCGGCGCACGCCAAAGGCGTTGTTCATCGGGACCTCAAGCCAGCCAACCTCAAGGTCACCCAAGACGGCCGGGTGAAGATCCTGGACTTCGGCCTGGCGAAGGCGATGGAGCCTGTAGCACTCGAGGCGAGTCCGGACCTCACTCAATTTCCCACCATGACTGCAGGCGCCACGATGCGCGGCGAGATCATGGGGACAGCCGCCTACATGTCGCCGGAGCAGGCACGGGGACAGACCGTCGACAAGCGGACCGACGTCTGGTCCTTCGGCGCAGTTTGCTGGGAGATGTTGAGTGGACGGTCGCTCTTTGGTGCCGAGACGGCGGCCGACTCGATCGCTGCGATCCTCGGCAGAGACGTCGAGCTCGACGAGCTGCCCAGCGCCGTCCCCCCAGCACTTCGAAGACTGCTGCGACGATGCCTCGAGCGCAATCCGGTGAATCGGTTGCACGACATCGCTGACGCTCGCATCGTGCTCTCCGAGATGGTTGGGGAGCAGCTTCTCGAGGAGCCCGAGGCGGCACCAGTGGCAGCGTTCGCGGGTCGTCGCCTGGCTCTTCTCTTGGTAGCTGTTGCGGCTTTGACCATCGCAGCGGCTCTGCTTGGTGTCTGGCTGGGCGGAAAAGGGGCGTCGACGACCCAGGTGCCTTTTCGCTTCTCGTGGGATCCGCAGTTGGAAGACGGATCGACGCCTCTTGGCGAGCTCCGCAGCGTTCGTCTTTCGCTGGACGGGCGGCGCCTGGTCGTCTGGAGGCGGGGCCCATCCGGACTTCTCACATTCGATCTGAGGACTGGCGAAGAGCGCGTCTTGGCGGGCACCGAAGAGGCTGAGCGGCCGTTCCTCTCTCCGGACGGGGAGTGGGTTGGCTTCTTCGCTGACGGGGCAATGCAGAAGGTGCCGTTCCTGGGCGGGGCTCGCGATGAGATCTGTCGCGCGGGAAACGAAAACGGCGGTGCGGTCTGGGCCGAGGATGACACGATCTACTTCAACAGTTACTGGGGCTCAGGGCTGTGGCGAGTCGCCGCGGAGGGTGGCGAGCCGGAAGAGATCACTGAGCTCGACCCGAGCAATGGAGAGACGAGCCATATCTGGCCATCTCTGCTTCCGGAGAGCGGCGATCTTCTGCTGACCATCTATCGCGGTTCTGGCCTGGGTGACGCCCAGATGGCTGTCGCAGACGCTCGGACGGGGATCGTGACGATCCTCGGAGAGGGTGCTGGAGCCCGTTGGAGTCCTTCCGGCGAAATGGTCTATCTCAAGCACGGGGAGTACAAGGCCCGCTCGTTCGATGCGAAGACCGGGGAATGGTTGGGGTCGGAGCGACCCACGCTGGCCTCGGC
>JANQPS010000185.1 GCA_028285365.1 Thermoanaerobaculia bacterium
CGACCGCGCGCACATCCTCCTCGGTCATCGAGTTGCCGAACGCGTCGAGTAGTTTGATCCAGTCGGCACCGTAGGTGATCTCGCGAGCCGTGAGGCGACGCAGCTCGGTCGGTCCGGTGCCGACGACGATGAAGCCGGAGGGTGCTCCGGTACCCTCAGGATCGATGGCTGCCTTCGGCGCGAGCAGCGTGCCGCCGGGTCCGTAGACGCCGTGGGGGGCGACGAAGATCCTGGGGCCGATGTGCTCACCGGCTGCGATGGCGTCGCGCACGTCGATGGTCTCGAAGTGGCGATCGAAGCCGAGCGTGCGGATCGTCGTGAAGCCGCGCTCGAGCATCGCCTGCGCCGCGTTGAGGCTGCGCAGTGCCCGCCAGGACGCTGAGCGCGAGTAGGTGTGTGGGTTCGCATGCACGCCACCTTCGTGGGCGAGATGCACGTGCATGTCCATGAAACCGGGGGCGCAGGTCAGATCGCTTAGGTCGACGCGCCGTGCTCCCTCTGACTCGCTTCCGATGGCCTCGATGCGCTCGCCTCGAACGATGATCGTGGTCGCGGGAAGGACCTGACGATTGGTGACGTCGAGAACCCGTCCGCACTCCAGGAGAGTCGCTGGCTGGGCATCGAGCGCGCCGGTGGCGGCAAACAGTAGGCTCGTGAGAGTCGCGGCAACGACATGCCGCTGAGTCACGCCTGTTGCTCCAGCGCTTCGTAGAGCGACTCCACGAGAAACGCGCTCAGCGCCATCGAGTTCGTGTAGTGGTTGCGCACGAAGCCGCCGCTGATGCCTGCCTCGGGATCGGCGAAGCCGTAGTTACCGCCTCCGCCAGTCATGCCGAAGACATTCTCCCCCGGGCCGAAGACGGGTGGGATGGTCGGTACGAAGGCGCGATTGCCGTGATGACTGCCGCAACGCCAGCCCATATCCATGCCGAGCAGCTGGTCAATCCCGCCCGGCTCCGCCGGCTGGCTGAAGGCCAGCAGGGTCGATTCGGAGAGCTGTGTCGAGCCGGCCACTGCGGCTCCGATCTCACCGGCGGTCGTAAACGGTACGTAGAGACGGGCGAGGCTCTTCGCGTCGGACGTCGCGTTGGCGGCGCCAAACTCGGCCGCGAGCGCCTTGGGCTGGCTCCAGAGAATCTGGATGTTCTTCGAGAACTCGTCCATCGGCCCACCGAGGAGACCGCGAAAACCAGCATCGAACTGCCAGGTGCCCGGCTGCAGGAGCGGCGAGTTCTTCATCTGCTCGGCGATGTCTTCTGTGCTTGGCATCTGATCCACGATCTCGGCAGGCAGCTCGGGCATCGGTACGGCTGGCCACGCGCGAATCTCGGCCAGTGTGGCTTGCTCTGAGGTTGGCGTCCCCAACCACAGGTTGAGCTCGAGAGGTTGAGCGAGCTCGTCTCGAATGAACTCGCCAGCGCGCTTGCCGGTGATGCGGTAGATGACTTCACTGACCAGATTGCCATAGGTGTAACCGTGATAACCGTGAGCCGTCCCGGGTTTCCAGCTGGGCTCAGCCGCCGCGAGGCGACTCGCGATCTCTTCGTACTGGTCGAAGCCGTTGCCTTCGAGATCGAGGAGCTCGGTATAGCCGGGAAGGATCACAGAACCTGCGGCGTGACTGAGCAGCTGGCGGACCGTGGTCTCTTCTTTGCCGTTCGTGCCGTACTCGGGCCAGTAGTGCGCAACCCTCTGGTCGAGATCGAGCTCCCCTTGCTCGACGAGCAGCATGGCCGGCCACGCGGTGACCGCTTTGCTGGTCGACTGGATGTGGACCCTCGTGTCGCGCTGCCAGTCGGAGTCCGGGCCGCCGCCGAGGTGCCGCTTGCCAGCCCACAGATCCACGACGAGCTCCCCTCGCCGGTAGGCCGCAAACGCAGCGCCGCCGTCGCCGAGCAGCGCTGACTTCTCGAGGAATCGCTCACGCACCAGCTCGAAGCCAGGCGCCACCGTACCCTTGATTGGACTGTCGGTCTCAGGAGCTTGTGTACCGGATGGGGCGTCAGTCGAGCCGGGCTCCGAACAGCTGACGGTACCTACCAGCGACATGGCCGCTCCGGCGACCAGGAGCTGACGGCGAGTCAGGGACGAGTTGGGAACCACGGCAGTCGAATCGGCGCGTGGCTGCGTATTCGAGGACTTGGGAGTCGCAGGAGTTGTCATCTGATGAGGCTCCGTTTTGGGGTGTGATCAGGTGTGGCTCGAGCGCGCTTCGGCCAGAAGGTCAGCGTGCTGCTTCTTGAGGACGAGCTTCTCGATCTTCTCGGTGGGAGTCTTTGGCAGCCGCTCGAGAAACCGCACGTGCTGCGGCACCATGTAGCCAGCCATGCGGCCGCCGCAGAAGGTGCGGAGCTGGTCTTCGTCCAGAGTGTCTCCGTCGCGGACGACGATCGAGACCGCGACGTCTTCTTCGGTGTCTTCGCTGGGCACTCCGTAGGCGGCAACTTCCAGCACGGCGGGATGCTGCTCGATGACCTCCTCGATTTCGAAGGCCGAGATGTTTTCGCCGCGCCGGCGAATCGCGTCCTTCTTGCGGCCTTCGAAGAACAGGTTGCCGTGCTCGTCGAGGCGACCAAAATCGCCGGTGTGGAAGTACCCGCCGCGAAACGCCTCGGCATTGGCTTCCGGTTGCCCGTAGTAGCCAGTCATCATGAGATGGCGGTCCTGCTCGGACTTGGGTCGCACGGCGATCTCTCCGATCTGACCTGCCGGGCATGGCGTGTCGTCGTCGTCCAGGACCACGACCTCGTACTCGGGGCAAGCCCGGCCACAGGAACCGGTCGGGTAGACCTCGTCCGGGTGCTGGAAGACCATCACGCCGCCTTCCGTCGAGCCGTACCCTTCCACGAGGGAGACCCCGAAACGCCTTTCGAAATCGCTCTTGAAAACCGGCATCGGTACACCCCAGCCGAGACGCGCCGGATTGTCGAGATCGTCGAGTCTCGGGGCTTGTTTCCAGAGAAACGAGAGGGTCGCTCCCATGAAGTCGAAGACGGTGGCGTCGAAATGACGCACGTCGTCCCAGAACCTCGAGACGCTGAAGCGTTCGGTGATCACCGCAGTGGAGCGCAGCAGGAGCGCTGCCGTCACCGTTCCGATCGTCGCGTCCCAGTGAAACAGGGGATAGGGGCAAAACAGCACGTCGTCTTCTGCCAGGCCAAAGTAGCGGATCGCGAGGTCTGCCTGGCCCAGGACGTAGTGGTGCGAGAGCTCGCAGGCCTTGGACGTCCCCGTCGTACCAGAGGTGTAGATGAGCAGGGAGGCCTCTGTGGGCGACTCTGGAATGTAGGCGGCCTCGCCGTCGGGCTCGGTCGTCTGCAGCGTCTCGAAGGCGAGCAACTCGAAAGGAGTGTCGTCGGGTGTAGCGCTGACGCTGTCGGTGCACCCCATGACGAACACGCGCTCGAGGGTGAGCTCGTCCGCGATCTCGACCAGGGGAGGC
>JANQPS010000212.1 GCA_028285365.1 Thermoanaerobaculia bacterium
GGCGCGCTCGGCGAGCTTCAGATAGACGTCCATGTGCCGGCGTTGCGCGGCTCTGGACTCGGCCGCCTCCTCCAGGAGCTCGCCTGCGAACTGACGAACCGTTTCGAGATAGCGGTAGCGAGACTCCGCGCCACTCGACTCGACGACCACTAGCGACTTGGCAACGAGCGCCTCGAGCGTATCCATCACGTCGAACTCGTCGAGCTGCGCCACTTCGGCTGCCAGCTCGAGGCCCCACCCGCCAGCAAAGACCGACAGGAGTCGAAGCATTTCCTGCTCCGCGGGCTCGAGGAGGTCGTAGCTCCACCGCAACGTGGCGCGAAGCGTCTGGTGTCTAGGTAGGGCAGTCCGGCCGCCGCCGCTGAGCAATCTGAACCGATCATCGAGGCGCGCGAGGATCTGATCGACGGACAGAATCTTGAGACGGGCCGCTGCCAGCTCGATAGCGAGTGGAATGCCATCGAGTCGTCGGCAAACCTCGACAACACTCGCGGCATTGGATGGGTCCAGCACCAGACCGCTACCGACGGCATGTGCGCGATCGACGAAGAGCTGCACCGCCTCCGACGCTTCGGCCGACTGCAGGTCGGGTGTCGTCGACTGCGGAAGCGCAAGAGAGCGCAGAGCGAGCTGCTGCTCACCCTCTACAGCCAACGCCTCACGACTCGTCGCAAGGAGGCGGATGTCTCGATCGGAGGCGAGGAGTCGATCGACGACATCGCCACATCCGCTCAGAACGTGCTCACAGTTGTCCAGCACGATCAGCATGCGTTTGCCGCGAACATACCCACAAAGCTCTTCGAGAAGCTCCGGCTCGGACTGATTGACTCCAAGCACCGCTGCCACGGCCGGTGCCACCGGCGCATCACTCTTGAGCGGCGCCAGATCGACAAACCAGACTCCGTCGGGAAATCGCGGGAGCAACTGTGTCGCCGCCTCGATCGCGAGCCGGGTCTTGCCGCTACCACCGATGCCGCAGACCGTGAGGAGTCGCGAGCGTTCGAGTCCCTCGCGCACTGCCTCGACTTCTCCAGTCCGTCCCACGAACGTGCTTCGGGGTCTAGGCAGGTTGCTTGGGTTCGAGACCGCTCCCCTCTCTGCCACGGCTGGAGGCGAAAAGTGTAGCCTGCTCAACCCGTCGCGCAGCGCTCTCGCGCTTGGCGGGCGCGCATCGGGGCGCTTGTCGAGACATCGGCTGATCTGTGTCGCCAGCTCTCTCGGAACGTCTGGGCGGAGCTCGTCCAATCGGGGTGGGGAATCACGGAGAATCGACGAGATCAGTTCTGCCACCGACTCTCCCGAGAAGGGTCGCCTGCCGGCACACCCTTCGAACATCATGATGCCGAGTGAGAACAGGTCAGCACTGAAGCCCACGTCTCGCCCCGTCAACTGCTCGGGTGACATGTAGGGCAGCGTGCCGACGATCTGGCCATCCAACGACTGACTCATGGTCTCGAGGTCGTCGAGGTCGGCGCTGACGACAGCGCCTGACGCCATCGCTTTCTTGGCCAGCCCAAAGTCCAGGATCTTGACCACGTTCTCGTCGGAGACCATGACATTGGCTGGCTTGAGATCACGATGAACGATGCCCCGGTCGTGAGCCGCGACGAGCGCGTCGGCTACCGACTCGAAGACAGCGATCAGTCGCCCGATCTCGAGACCTGAGCTCGGCAGCAGCTGCTCGAGGGTCTGACCTTCGACCAGCTCCATCGTCAAGAACTTCAAACTCCCGGCCTCTTCCACCGAGTAGATGGTGACGATGTTGGGGTGATTCAGTGAGGCCAGTGCTTTGGCTTCGCGCTCAAAACGCTCCAACCGGGCTCGGTCGCCGGCGAGGTCGGGGGGCAGGATCTTGACCGCCACTTCTCGATCCAACCTGGGGTCGCGTGCACGATAGACCTCACCCATGCCACCGACGCCGAGAAGCGCCATGATCGAGTAGGGACCAAGCTGGGTTCCTTTGATGAGGGGCACGGCTTTCCCAGATTCTAAGTCGGCATGGGGTCTCTTGGGTCACGTCCGGAGCCCGTTGACCTTCGCCTCCTCGAGCCCGCTAGACTTTGCTCGTCCTACAACCCCACCAACGGGTCTTCCAAGGAGGCTCACATGAGCGAGCGTGTCTTCAGCAGCACTCGGTCCGGCGGACTCGACTACTCGAGCTTCCCGATGCGGCTCTACCAGAAGGCCAAGGAGCACGGCGTCTGGAACCCCAACGACCTCGACTTCTCCAAAGATACCGAGGACTGGCAGGCGCTCGATCAAGGTCAACAGGATCACATCCTCCAACTCCTCAGCCTCTTTCAGGCCGGCGAAGAAGCAGTGACGCTAGACCTGCTGCCGCTGGTACGCCTCGTCGCCGAAGAAGGCCGCCTCGAAGAAGAGCTGTTCCTGACCACGTTCCTGTGGGAAGAGGGTAAACACGTCGATCTCTTCCAGACGATCTTCAGGAAGGTCATGGGCGGCGACGTCGGCGATCTGTCGCGGTTCTTCTACCCTGGCTACGAGACCATGTTCAAAGAGGTCTTGCCCACCAGTCTCTCGCGGCTCGAGACCGACCGCTCGGTCGAGGCGCAAGTCGAGGCCTCCGTGACCTACAACATGGTGATCGAAGGTGTGCAGGCCGAGACGGGCTACTGGATGTTTCACCGCATGCTCGAAGAGAACGGCATCATGCCGGGGATCATGAACGCTGTGGCGCTGCTCAAACGTGACGAGTCGCGGCACATCGCCTTTGGCGTCTACTTTCTGTCACGGCTCATGGTCGAGCACGGCGACAAAGCCTGGAATGCCTTCGAGAAGCGCATGGCCGAGCTCCAGCCACTCGTCGAGGAGCAGAACCAACAGCTGATGGGCTTCTTTGCCGAGAGCAATCCGTTCGGCATCAAGCTCGAAGAGGTGCAGGAGTACACCGAGCGCCAGTTCGGCTCACGCATCTCCAGGCTGCAAAAGGCACGGACCCAGACGCTCGAAGAGCTCAACCGGGTCGGAAGCGTTTTTGCCGAAGAGGCGGCTTGAGCCGGTAGTTGTCACCTGACCTCGCTACAGGTTGACTCTCTTGACCACCTCCCGACCGTGCCGCCCGGCCGGCTCGCCTCTGTCGAGCCGCCTGGACACGAAGAGCGACACTTACCGCTCGAATCTCGAAGCGATGGAAGCTCTCTGGAGCGACGTCGAGACCGAGCTCGCGAAGGTTCCGGCAATCGGCGGTCAGCGCTACGTCGATCGCCATCGGCGTCGCGGCAAGATGCTGGTGCGCGAGCGCATCGAGTGTCTGGTCGATGCCGACGCGGCGTTCCTCGAGCTGAACCCGCTCGCCGGTTGGGGGACCCAAGACCCGATCGGGGTGGGTGTGGTGACCGGAATCGGCGTCGTCGAGGGGGTCGAGTGTGCGATCTACGGCACCGACATGACGTATCGCGGCGGCTCGATGAACCCGAACACCTGGAAGCGGATGTTCCGACTCTGGGAGATCGTTCAGGAGAATCGCCTGCCGCTCATCGTTCTCAGCGAATCGGCTGGCGCTGACCTGCCGCGCCAGGCGGACCTGTTCGTCGGTGCCGGTGCTCAGTTTCGGGGCCTGACGGAGTTCTCGAAGCTCGGCATCCCGACGATCACGGTCGCCTTCGGTCCGAACACGGCGGGTGGTGCCTACGTGCCGGGAATGAGCGACTACACCGTGTTCGTGGCTGAACGGGGCACGGCCTACCTCGGCGGCCCTCCACTCGTG
>JANQPS010000215.1 GCA_028285365.1 Thermoanaerobaculia bacterium
GGCGCGCTCGCCAACCTCCACGCGGTGGCCATCCTGCACGTGCTTCCCGTGTGGACTGCCGACGTTCCCACCATCGGGGCCGCGCGCGAGCACCGACACCGACAGTCGGACGCCGACGAGAAGCCTGGCCTCGGCTAGAGGTGAGTCCTGATGCGATCGCCAACCTCACTGAGGTTGGGCTCACCCAGCTGCCCCTCGGTTGCGGCCACGACGGTGGCGACGCTGGCGTCACCCGTGACGTTGGTGACCGTGCGCATCATGTCGAGGATCCGGTCGACGCCCAGGATGAGCGCTACGCCGGCAGTCGGTACCCCGATCGACTGGAGAATGATCACCAGCATGATGATTCCCGCTCCCGGGACCGCGGCCGTTCCGATCGATGCGAGCACGGCCGTGAGCACGATGGTCAGCTGGCCAGTGAGACCGATGTCCATTCCCATGGCCTGAGCGATGAACACCGCGGCAACTGCCTGGTAGAGAGCCGTACCGTCCATGTTGATGGTGGCCCCCAGCGGCAGCACGAACGACGAGACCTCCTCCGAGACGCCGAGCTTCTCTTCGCAGCGCTCCATCGTCAGCGGCAAGGTGGCGCCGCTGGAGCTGGTCGAGAACGCGACCAGCTGCACGGGCGCCATACCCTTGAAGAACACTGACAGCTTCATCGGAGTCAACAGCTTGAGCAAGCCGAGATAGGTCACCATCATGTGAGTCACTAGCCCCAGGATCACCGCGATGCAGTAGAAACCGAGGGCGGCCAGCAGGTCGATGATCTGGCCGAAGTCGTCGGCAGCGAGCCCGGTGATGGTGCGCGCAATGAGCGCAAAGACGCCTATTGGCGCCATCAGCATAATCAGGTCGACCAGCCTGATGACGAGCGCGGTCAGACTGTCGAACAGATCCAACAGAGGCTGAGCCTGTTTGGTCGGCAGCTGGAGCAGGCCGATACCGACGACCAGCGAAACGAACACGACCTGCAGCATGTTGCGATTGCTCGAAGCCGAGCTGAAGAAGTTGTTGGGAACGATGTCGACCAGGATCTGGAGCGGCCCGCGATCTTCCACTTCACCCGCCTGGAGCTCACGCGCCGAGACGTCGTTGGCAAACTGCTCTTGGAGCTGAGTGCGGGTGCTCTCGGGCAGACTCTTGCCAGGCTGGAGGACATTGACGATCAACAGGCCGATCGTCACCGCGACCGCGGTGGTCCCGATATAGATCGCCAGGGTCTTGCCGCCGATACGCGAGAGCTTCTTGAGATCGCTGAGCGAGGCCACACCAGTGACCAGCGAACCCAGAACGAGCGGCACGGCGATCAGCTGGAGGGCGTTGAAGAAGATCGAGCCGAACGGCGAGATCCAGTCATCGGTGAACTGTTGCCATCCCTGGGCCGCTGCCAAGAGCCCGTACGCGATCCCCAGAACGAGACCAAAAATGATCTGCCAGTGGAGCTTGCGATACCAGGGCAGCGACTGAGGCTTAGGCTGGGGCTGATCCTGGTCGGTGTTTTCGCTGTTGGTCACGCTGTCTCCGATCGTTCGTCACGCCTAGGGTCAACTCGAGCGAGTCCAGCCACCCAGCTCTGCTGGACCTGATTACCACTCGGCGAGCCTGACTCAGTGAAGCTCAGCCGATTGTAACCATCCGGGGCCCGGCCTACTTCCGGTCTCAACCAGACTCCGATTCACACCAAGGTGCTTGCAGCCATCGCATGCACACATGAGAATAAGTCGTGGTCGCAACGAGTCCTCAGAGAGAGCTGTCGGACCCGCTACCAAACGCTCAGTCTGCTGCGCTGATTCTCGCCCATCCCGGCCACGAGATTCGGGTGCATGGGTGGATGAGTCGAGTACGCCCCTGGGTTTTTGTCCTCACCGACGGATCCGGAGGTGAGGGCCACCCGCGCATCGAGTCGACTCGTCAGGTCCTCGCTGCCACACAGTCCAAGGCGAGCCCTGTCTTTGGTCGGCTCAGCGACCGTGCGGCGTATCAGTGGATTCTCGAAAACCGGGTCCAAGAGCTCGAGGAGTTGACACTGGAGATCGCCTCTGCGCTCGAGACGATCGGCTGCCAGTATGTCGTCAGCGATGCGATCGAAGGCTTCAACCCGGTCCACGATCTGTGCAACGTCATCGCGGCTGCATCCGTGGCCAAGGCGTCGTTACGCACGACGTCTCCGATCGTCCACTACGACTTTCTTCTCGAAGCCGCACCCGACGCGCGGATCGGCTCCAGCGCTGCTCACTTCACCATCGACCTGTCCGACTTGGAGCTCGCGAGAAAACTCGACCAGGCCCGAGGCTACGAAGAGCTGCGTTCGGAAGTGGACGCTGCCGTTCGAACGCACGGTGTAGAGGCCTTCAGACGAGAAGTCCTCTATCGTGCGAGCCGCGCTACCGCGATGGAGAACCTCGTCGGCTCTCCTCCGGCGTACGAGGCGTTCGGAGAGCGGCGAGTCCGAGAGGGCATCTACGACCGGGTCCTACGGTTTCGCGAGCACTTCGAGCCTATGGCACAGGCCCTTCTCTCCGCCGCGTCGTCCCGCTAGCCGCTCGGCACCGAGTCATGCGCATCCTCATCACGAACAACACGCTCGACGTCAGGGCTGGAAGCGAGCTCTACGTACGGG
>JANQPS010000255.1 GCA_028285365.1 Thermoanaerobaculia bacterium
CCGCCGGCGGGCGAGTCTCTCGCCGGATCACGGGCTCGTTCTCCGAGTCAGACCTTTCCGTCGACGGAGGATGGGTCATCGATGGACGACCCGTCGAAGCCTGCGACCTGATAGCCGGCACCCCTTCTACGCGCTCACGCGAGAATGGGGACTCGATGTCGTGACGACGCGGCTCCGGAGATGGGAAGGATCAGGCTTGGGTATCGACGTGTTGGACAAGCCGGCTCTCTGCGTTTCAGGGTTGGATGGTAGGTAGCAGGTTCCAGTTCGGCTGGCCGGTCACGAGTAGCGTTGCGTCGTGTCTCAGTTCTTCCGGCTGCCGGTCGTGAAGTCGCTCTTCGCCCTGTCTCGAAACATCTGCTATCACCCAGGCTGCGAACAGAGGCTTGCAGATCCGAAGTGGCCAACTGTGATGGGCGAGATCGCGCACATTCGATCACCTCGGCCGCTCGGACCTCGGTATGACCCGGACTATCCGCGAGAACGAGCCAACGACTTCGAGAACCTGCTGATTCTCTGTCCACTGCACCACAAAATCATCGATGACCTAGAGCGAGAGCGGTATCCAACATCCCGCTTGACTGAGATCAAGGCGGCGCACGAGTCCGCACACGAACACAAGGACTGGGCGCCGGATGATCTCCTCACGGATTGGTCCCTTCAGCTCATTGCTGGTGTTCACGGCGGAGCAGTTGAACTCAGAGATGAGCCTGTTCGATCGGCATCCGACTCGAGCGAATCGGACGACGTCACCCGGCTCGCTGAGTCTCTGCGAGAAGAAGCGGACGTGCGCGCCCGAGCGCACTATGGGTCGGCGTATGTCGAGAACCTTGGTCCTGGCCCTGCGTTTAGGGTGACGCATCGCTACAAGAGCATCGGAGCGATGGCTGTCTCGGACGGAGTAGAGGAACTTGGTCCCGGCGAACGGGTGGCCGTCGCGAGCTTTGGTCAGGATGAGCCTTGCGCCCTATCGGTGTCTTGGGTTGATTCACGGGGGCTGAACCACAGTTCCGAATCGTACGGGTCGTAGGGCTGTCGTAGGCGCCAGGACGCCGCGCGAAGACGGCGGCACGACAAGAGGGTGTTGCTTGGACGGGTGGCACCGGCAGCGTCGCTGCGCTGGGGCTCGATGAAACGTTGTCTCCTCCCCACAATCCAACCTTGAAACGCGAAGAGCCGACAAACCCCAACGGGCTCAAGGCTGACTGCGGCTCCCTTAGGCGACGGTCGCGAGGTGTCTCTCCGCGGTGCTAGGACCCCGTATCGGTCGTCCCTTCGCGTGGGATGCGCCTTGCGTTGACAGCGAACTAGATGCCGCCGCGGGTCACGTGGCCGGACGACGAACTGTGAGCAGCGTCGTCTTCTGCACGAGGTCACGCACGACTCGCCGCTTGAGTTGCCAAGAGCACAGCGCTGACCCGTCGCATGTCCTCGACGGTTCGGGCTTGGGCGTTGAGGAGCTCGTCGGTGCTGACCAGGTAGCCGACACAGTGGGCGCGGCTAAGCGCGACGTTGAGACGGTTGCGAGAGAACAGGAAATCGATGCCTCGGGGCATGTGGTCGGCTGACGATGAGGTCATCGTGAAGACGACGACGGCGGCTTCCTGGCCTTGGAACTTGTCGACGGTGCCGACCGCGACGCCGTCGAGCGCAGCGTCGGCGAGTTCGTTCTCGACAAGTCGCCGTTGATCGTTGTACGGGACGACGACCATGAAGTCGTCCTGGTCGAGTGGTCGGATGGTGCCGTTGCGGTCGGTCCAATCGGTGCCGATCAGCGCCTGGATCCGCTCGATGGTGATGGCCGCCTCTTCGAGAGAGTTTGTGGTGTTGTCGCTGTGGTGCGCTTCGATCCAGCGGATCCCAGTCCCGTCAACGGTGGTCTGCTGGTGGCAGCTGTCGTGGACGGTGAGGCGGCCCTGGTACATGACGTTGGAGACGAAGCGGGCGATGTTGGGATGCATGCGGCGGGTCACGTCGAGAAACACGCCGACGTCGTCGGGCATCGTGGGTTCGCCATCGAGGATGTGGTCGAGGGCGCTGCGGCCGGAGTCGTTCGGATGGGTTGCTTTGGTGACCTGAGCGAGTTGTTGCGGGTCGCCAAGCAGGATGCTGCTCTTGGCGCTCGTTGAAGCGGCGAATACGTCGGCGAGTCCGAGTTGGCCAGCCTCGTCGACGAGCAGAACGTCAAGCTCGCCGGTGAGCTTCTCGTTCGAGTGGAACCATGTGGTGCCCGCAAACAGGTTGCATTCGTCTAGGTGCTTCTGACTTGGCGCACCTTTGCGGATGTCCTCGCGTTGGTACAGATCGATGCGCTTGCCGCCGCTCTGGCGGAGCGCGGCGAGCGGAGTGGTGTGGCCTTCGTCGAATCGGTCGCAGATGGCCTCGAGCAGGTTGTCGACGGCTTCGTGCGTGAAGGCGGTAACTCCGACCTTGCGCCCCTTGTGGATCAGGTGGTGAGCGATGTGCGAGGCGAGGTAAGTCTTGCCGGTGCCGGGAGGGCCTTGACACGGGACGATGGAGTGGTCGATTCGGTCGACCCAAGCGAGCACGTCGTCGATCTCGGCACCGAATGGTCGTGGATCGACGCCGAAGAACCGGGCCGGATCGCGGCGAAGGAACCTGAGCGCCGGAAGGTCGGTGTTGCCAGCGAGTGCTAAGTCTGCGATCTCGTCGAGTCGATCGGCCTTCTTCTGCGGTCCTTGAAGGGTCAGCTCGGTGATCGCGGTCGGGTGCACTCCGCATTCGGCGCACTTCGGCCCCCATCGGAGCGTGAGCTCGCCGGCTTCGGGATTGATGGAGTCGATCGCCGTCGTGCATGACTCGAGGTCGTCGACGACAAAGAACATGCTTGGTGGTTCGTCGGTGAGAAGGTCAGGTCCGATCGTCTGCGCCGGGAAGC
>JANQPS010000262.1 GCA_028285365.1 Thermoanaerobaculia bacterium
ACGCCTTTTGCCAAGCCTACGCGCAACGGATGCTCGCGTCGGTCTATGGCGAAGTCCTACTGTAAGGACCTCACACACGCCGGACAGTTCGCCCAATGAATCCGATCTGCGACATGAAACTTGCGGTGCCCTCGCTGCTCCGGGCGTAGGCGACCCTCGACATGAGCCGCGCTTTCGTCGCGTACTCCCGTGACGATGAGGAGCGGGTCCTCCCCGTAGTGCTCGGACTCCGCAGCCTCGGGGGGGCCGTGTGGCTAGATCAACTCGATATCCCGGCAGGTATGGACTGGGAGAGGGCCATCGAGCAGGCTCTCGGAGACGCGAGTGAATTGATCGTTATGGTGTCGGAATCGGCGCTGCAGTCTCCCGAGGTGCGATCTGAGATCCGGGTGGCTCTCGACGAAGAGAAGCGGATCATCCCAGTGATTCTCGCCCCGTGTGAGCTGCCAGGTCGACTGCGAATCCTGCAGAGAGTCGAAGCCATCGGCGTTTCGACCGACGACTTGGTTGCGGTCCTTGCTCATGCACTGGGCCTCGATTCATCGACTCTCGTTGCTCCCAAAAGCACACCAAACAAGACACAACTAGATGCCTACCGAATGACCTTTCAGCGCAACGCCGTCGAACTAACCAGGACATTGAATCGGGTCCTTGGCACCACGGCGCTACTCCTCGTGGTCGGCCTTGTATCCACGGTCTTCTTCCATCTACCTGGCGCACCTCAAGTCGATGCCATGATTCGCTTTGGCCCCTCGGTTCTAATGACAGCGCTGTCCTCCCTCTCGGTCTTCCCGGTCGGACAGCTGCGAGAGCGACGATCGGCCGTACAGTCCTTCATCCTTTGGATCGACGAGATGCCGGAGATGCCGGAGGAGGACTGGGACCCTCTGCTGGACATCATGCGCGACGCGCTCAAGCAGATCACGAAGAGATAGCTCACCATGTCGAACGCACACGAAGACGCCCTCAAGGAGATCGTCGACGCACTAGACACCCGGACCAAGAGAGTTGGTCGCTGGTCGGTCGGTGCCCTCGTGATCGGCGCGCTCGCCGCTGGAGGATGGTTCTACTTCGTGGCGACGTCGGTAGCCGCTCTCGAGGAGCGCCTAGTAGCAGTGACTGACAGCCTTGGAGGTGCGGTAGACAGCCTGAGGGCTGAGGAAGCGCGCCTCCTCAGCAGCACCACACTGTTGGCCCGGGTGGCGGCCTTCGTAACTGCGGCCGACCAAGACCGAGGTGGCCCAGGGGCAACTGACATCGGCGGGACCGTCAGTAGGCTTGAGACCCTCGACTTGGTAGCGCTGCGAGGTCAGACGGTCCTCTGGGTGGATGACGAGAATCCCGGCACCAATTCCTACGAAAGACGAGCGCTCGAGATCCTTGGCCTCGACCTAGAGCTCGTTACCACCACCGAACAGGTCACAGCGAGGATCGACTCGACCTTCGCTCTGATCATCACGGACTTCAGGAGGCCCTCTGATCCCCAGGCCGCCTATTCCGTCATCGAAAGCCCAGCGGTGCAGCAGGCCTCGGTTCCGGTGATCATCTATACGCTGGGGGCCACGGCCCAGCATCGCCTTGAGGCGGTCGAGCGCGGTGCGTTTGGTCAGGCTGATCAGCCTGCTGAACTGATCGAATTAGTATCTGAGGCGACACAGGGGTGCCGACCATACCAGGGTCGCGCCCTACAGCCCAGCGTCGAACAAGCTACCCGCGGGAGCGGGCAACCCAACTGGTTCGCGATCGTCGCCAGCTTCTCGACACCAGCTGCGGCAGAAGTCTTCCAGGCGGAAGCCGAACCGCAGAACTCGATCGACATCTATGCCTCACGCACGTCGTCTGGTGACTCCGTGTGGACCGCAACACTCGGCGGAAGGCTCAGGCAAGACGAGGCCATCCGTCGTGTATGTGCAGCACAGACACGACTCGGGCTTGGTGAGACCGCGTACGCTTGGTCCGCCATCACCTGGGAGCTTTGGAACCGCTGAGCCCGAGAACGCTGGTGACCCCGGTCGATAATACACCCCACGACGTGTCACATAACGCCTGACTCACGCTGTCGCCTCAGCACTCGCTCCGCTCCGACCGGGTAGCTCCTTCGGACTACCAACGGCTCGGCCCCCTTCGGGGACACTGCGGCCGGCGCTCCAGCTCGACGCGGGGCCAGATCAGGAAGATCCGCAGGTCACTCGTAGTCTCCACCCCAATC
>JANQPS010000288.1 GCA_028285365.1 Thermoanaerobaculia bacterium
GCCGAGCATCTCGCGGAGCTGGTCGAGGGTCTGGATCCGGGGATCCGGCGGACCGGGGAGGGCGGGCAGCATGTTCACGAAGACCGAGCGCCAACGGAGCCGATCGCCGTAGCGCCAGCGCAGCAGGCGCAGCTTCGGCTCCGTGCCCCAGACCCAGGGGCAGGAGACGTCCGTGAACTCGACGACCTCGACCACGTCGAAAGTTGCCATGAAGGCGGCTTCTCCCATGCTCGAGCTCGACGTCCGGTCGTCGCGCTCCCCTCGAAAAATGGCTCGACCTGGGCCCGTCAGTCAACCGGAGGGGGAGGAGCCGATCAGACCGCAGCTATGCACGGAAGGCGATGTCGCTGCTTCCGGAACGCGTCGCCACGCGCCCCGTGGTGGGCGCCCTCCATACCCACTGGCACTATGTCATCGGCATGGGCGAGTGGAGTGAGACCGACGACACCGTCTTGGTCGCGCACGAGAATCATGCCGCAGAGATGTCCGTGTCGCTCGCTTCCGATTCACCCTGGCGCAAGTGCGTCATGTCCGTACCGCATTTCAGCTCAGGGCCTTCCTCGCCGAGGAAGGCCCTGATTCGCCCGCCGTCACGGGGTACGCAGTCGTCGACGTGTCGGACATGAGCGGGTACATGCCGCCGAGCATCCTCTTCGGCGATGAAGAGACTTCGACTCTGATCGATGTTGTGGAGTTCATCACCCATGCGGGTCACAGGGATACGCTCGACGGTCTGAGCATCTACATCCCGTCCATGAAGGTCAGCATCGACAACACCTACTGGGCCCATGGACTCTTCGATTTCTCCACGCTGCGTGGCGACCGATGGCGCGACCTGAGTCTGCTCGAGGAAGCGACCCGATGACTCCTCGATCAAGACATCGACCACTCCTTCACGGCATCAGTGGCCAGGCATCTCTTCAAACGCGAGGACATCAACGGAGCTGCAATCCCAGCCAGCCCTCGACCCTGCGAACATCTTGGATGCGATGGTGGCTTCCAGATCATCGTCCATCAACCCAGCAGTCGCCCACATCCCTTCTCCGTCATGCGACTGTGGACGCGGGCTCCCGCATTCGCGACAGCACGAGACACACCACCCGGAGGGTAGGCTGAGCTACACGGACTGCGGCTCGCCACCAATCCACTCGAAGTCGCCGATCCGCACGAGATGGCCGCTCAGCGGCGATTCCATACCAGGAGTCCACGATCGAGTGATACAGCGATCGCTCCCGGACAGCAGGAGCCGCCCTCTTCGCACACGACCGATCGGAGGTCGATGGAGAGTGGTCATTCTCGATGCTCGTCCACGCGCACAACCGCCACCGGGATCGCGCTCATCAGCGGAATGCCTGAGTAGGGGTCGTGGTAGAGCTCATTGTCGATGAGTCGGCCCGTGTTGCTTCCGATCTCGCGTACCCGGCGATCGTTCTCGGGTCCTGGAGCATCGCCATAGGCGTGAGGCATGGAGACCAGGCCGCGGCGTAGACTGCAATCGGCCTGTGCGACCCCGTAGATCGCGGAATGGCGGGAGCGAATCTGGACAAGAT
>JANQPS010000310.1 GCA_028285365.1 Thermoanaerobaculia bacterium
ACCTCCAGATGGATCGGCTCGCCGCTCCTCGCTCCAGCGGCGCGAAGGTGTCGAGCGGCTGCCTCTGCTGCACCATAGGATTCGCCGAGGGGCTCGAAGGAGCCTAGGGCTGCTTCGCAAACGTGGACCCGAAGGCGGAGCGAGACTCGATGAGATCGCACAAGGACATCGCTGCATGAAGGACATCAAAGGTGTCTTCCGCAACCTCGAGAGCAAGCTTCGGCAGTCGAGCTGGTTCGACGACGAGTGGGAGATCTACAACCGTGGACCCTATCTGCAGCTCTACAAGGTCGACTGGCACAATGACAATCAGGGCGGAGTCCACTTCGAGACTTACATCGAGGCTCCTCAGATCAAGCAGAAGGAGTTCCCGATCTGTATGCATGCTGAGGAAGATTGCCCGTCGCAGCAGACGTTCGTCAGGAACTTCCTCGAGATCGAGGGAGATCGCATAAGGAGCTGGAAGGGGTATCAGACGGTCGGCAAGGGGTACAGCATCTGCCAACGGACCCTTCCTCTCAACTTCAAGAACCTGGAGAGTCGGCTTCTCGAGGAGTTCAACCGTCTTCGTCAGCTCGAATCCGGAATCGACGAGGTGCTCCGTTCGCTTTGATGGAAGCAGAGCTCTGTCGAACGAACGTCGAGCTGAGGCCAGAGCGGTGAAGCGAGACCGAAGCCCTTGCATCGATGTATGTGACTTCTCAGGGTCGCACGGATGGTGCCTGGGTTGCGCTCGCACTCGTCAGGAGTGTCAAGGGTGGAAAGCGATGAAGCCCTACGCCAGAAACGTCCTGCTCCGGGAGCTCAAGAGAAGGATGTCGAAGATCAAGGAAGCTCGCCCCAAGTAGTCGGCAAACATGACCGAGATCCGATGGTGCGAACAAACCACGAGCATGCGTGCGATCGACTGAAGCAGTTGGCTCACGCATCGATCACGGCCTGCCAGCCTCGCCTCAGTGTGTCCACCGAGAGGTTGCGCCCGATCAAGACCAGCGAGGATTCGTCGGGCGCTGGTGCGTCCAGCGAAGCGGCCTCGAGCCACTCGTCAACGCCCTGTACGACCAGAGCCTCCTCGCGGCCCTTCACACGGAACACCCCCTTCAGCCTCAGGATGGAAACGTCTCGGAGGACAATCAAGCTTCGAAGCCACATGGTGAGGGTCTCTTCGCAAACCGGATCCAGTGAGGTGAGGCTGATGCTCTCCACATCCGAGTGACGGTGGTTCGATGTGGTCGGCGGAAGCTCCAAGCGGTTGGTGTTCAGCAAGTCGCCAAGGGGCACCACGCCTCGTTGGGTCTCGTGCAATCGTGCAATGGGATTTCGGCGCGACAGGGCGCGGCGGGCAGGCTCCGTGCTCTGTACACGATCGGTGTGGTTGAGGACGAGCAGATCCGCGCAGGAAACTTGAGCGAGAGCTTCCGGGTAGGCATCCAGCTGCTCCACGATGAGAGCGGCATGAGTCAGCGTGACTACGCCGGTGACCTCGGTGAGCTCGGCGAGCATGGGATCTGAAGTGAACGTCTGCAGGAGCGGTCCCGGCTCGGCCATCCCGCTGGTCTCGACCACCACACGGTCGAAGGGCGTTCGGAACCAGCGACGCTGACGCTTGCGCAGGAGGCTCCGCATGCTCTCTTGCATGTCGCCCCTAATCGTGCAGCAGACACAACCGTTGTTGAGTTCGATGATCTGGCCTTCGGACTTTCTGATCAACGCGCCGTCGACGGCGATCTCCCCGAACTCATTGACCAGAACAGCGATGCGCTCCTCGCTTTGCTTGAGCAAGCGATTCAACGTTGTGGTCTTGCCGGCCCCGAGAAAGCCGGTCAGCACTGTGACGGGGATGCGTTCCCTGGTGCGGGACAACGGATCCGGTCCTCGCTGCCTCATGTCGCCGAGGTCTCCGCCGGAGGTAGCCACGTGAGCGACGAGTGATGCAACGAGATCAGAACGTGTCCGTCGAGCTTGTGGTAGGCGAAGGTGTAGTCGGCACGCGTTGCGTTGCCATCCCCATCGACGAAGGTGTAGTGGCCCATGTCCTTGTAGCCCAGGCCCCCCGCCTTCAAGATCGGGCCCGCAGCGCTCTGGAATTCGACCCGCTTCCACCCTCGGTTCAAGAAGCCCTCGTCGTGGGGGTAGTCGGGGTCGCCCCCCACGAAGTAGGCGCGCGCGCCAGCGCGATCGAGTCGAATGACGTCCGCCAAGGTGGGCTTGAAGAGTAGGGGCTCGTCCGGGGTTCCGGAGTCATAGAGGGCCAACAGCTGATCGACGTCACGCTCGGTGACATGCTTGGCCCATGCGCGCTGTGCGGCGATCACTTCGGCCTTGGTCATGGGCTCGAATCTGCGCTCGTCCATTCTTCACTCTCTCCGGCTCGGCTGTCGACAGGAACCAAAGGACTTCATCGGACCAGCCGGGCGGAAGCTGAATGGGTCACCCTTGATGGCGGAGTACCCGCGAGAGCCCGTGTGCAGCAGCCGTGAGGTGCTCGATGGATGCAGCCCGCGCAGACCGTCATGGAGACTCGGCTGGACCTGGCGAGCGTGGCGGCACTCCACCCCGTGGCTCGACGGACCTGAAGCACGATCTCGACTAGATGCGACCCGACTCCACCCGGTCGGAGTCCCGCCGAGATGGTGGCACCCGCCCCAGAATGCTGGCGCGCAAGGGCTTCGGACGCTCCGCCCTCGGCATGAATCCATCGATCGCCTCGAGGTAGTGCGACACGCACTCCAAGATGTCATGAACGCTTTCACCGGGGTGCTGGTCCCCGAAGAGGTATGTCCACGAACCGGGTGACGAGAGTGCGATGCCGCACGGGCGCGGACACACGCTCAAGCACTCGGCCGACCTGACTTCCACGCGCCGTTGCAGGGGCTGATCTTCGAGAGCCATGCAGAGCTTTTCGTGGAGGATGAAGCCCAGTCGGTGTTCCCGTGGTTCCCGCGGCGACCCCGGAGACCTACAGGACGTGCACACATGGAGCGTGCACGACCGAACCTCGCCGTGGTCCGGCGCTGGGCTTCGTGCTGAGGAGGGACCAGAACTTGCTTCGGACCGAACGGCCTGCTCGAGGCGCCGCCTGAGACGGGCGGCGACTCGCAGGGAGTCCGAAGTCGGCATCTGGTGCGCCTCGATCACCCGCAGAAGGGCTTCGCAGTCTGCAACGCTCAATCGCGGCATCAGCCATGTCTCTCGGGCATGTCAGTCAGGGCGTCGATGAACCCTTTGTCAGCGCGGACCCACTCGAATCGACGGTACTTCTCGTAGAGATCGGCCACGGGCCGGATGACGGGCCATCTCGGGCGTCGACCATCGTAGGGACGATTCAACGTGACGGAGAAGTAGCCGTCGCTCCGAAAGGGGTTGCCGCATCCGCCCGCAACGAGGAACCAGATCGTGTAGTTGAGGCGATTGCCCTGGCACGGCACTGACTCCGCCGAGAACTCGACGTTCGTGACGGCGCTG
This sequence comes from Thermoanaerobaculia bacterium, assembly GCA_028285365.1. Classification (GTDB taxonomy): domain Bacteria; phylum Acidobacteriota; class Thermoanaerobaculia; order Multivoradales; family Multivoraceae; genus JANQPS01. The sequence goes on from JANQPS010000310.1 coordinate 3,466, forward strand.
AGTGCCAGATGACAGTGGTGCGCATCGGTCGCGCCGATCTGCCACGACGTGTGTTCACCTTCCGTGTACTCGAACACGCCCGTCAGGTCGTCAGTCTTGAACTCGATCAGCGTACGGTCGCGGAAGAT
>JANQPS010000315.1 GCA_028285365.1 Thermoanaerobaculia bacterium
CGCGCGCGCTCGAACGCGGCGACGACCTCCTCCGGGTCCTCGATGCGCTCGGAGTAGGCCCCCAGCCCCCGAGCCACCTCGCTGTAGTTTCCCGACAGATACTTCGTGCGGTACTTCTCGCTCGCGATCGGGATGTTCTTCTCGTAGTTGCCCATCGCGGAGTTGTTGAGTAGCACCGTGATGATCGGGATGCACTCCCTCACAGCCGTCTCGATATCCATTCCGACCATCCCCAGGGCGGCATCGCCGAGGAAGTGCGCTACGTGCTTTTCTGGTCGTGCGAGCTTGGCTCCCATCGCCGCACCGAGGCCAAAACCCAGCTGCGTCGAATGCCCCCAGCCGAGATAGCTCCGCGGAACCGTGGCCTCGTACTGTGAGACGAGTTGGTCACGGGGATTACCGGAGTCGTGAGTCACGATGGTCTCGTCCGGATCGAACGACTTCATGAAGTCACCAATCACGCGATAGGGATTGATCGGCGTCTCGGACGTGGTGAGCTTGGGCTTCCACAGCTCCTTCCACTCGTTTCTGCCCTTGCTTAGACGCTCGGTCGTGGCTGATGAGTCGACCCGCGAGACACCACGCGAGCGCAGCTCGTCCAGCAGGGCAAGCAGCGTGAGCTTGGCGTCACCAAGTAGTGGCACCTTGGGACAGAAGGCCACGTTGAGATCGTTCGCGTCGACGGTGTTGTGAATGATCTTCTTCCCAGAAGGGATCTTCGGCGCGGTGAAATCGCGCGCCAACGATGCACCTAGAGCAAAGATCACGTCAGCGCGACGGATCTCGTCGTACGCCAGCGCGGTCATACTGAAGCCGCCTGTGCCGAGCGCGAGCGGGTGGCGCTCGTTGAATCCGCTCTTGCCCATCAGCGTCGTCATCACCGGAATACCGAGCCACTCCGCGAGCTCCGTGAGCTCCTCACTCGCCTCCGCGTAGAGCACACCTTGACCAGCCCAGATCATCGGACTCTCGGCATCCAACAGCTCGTCGACCGCGCGCTTGACCGCATCGGGATCGGCACCAAAGCGGACTGCTTCGACGGGCTCGTAGTCGAGCTCCCCCTCGAGCTCTTGAAACGCGACGTCTACCGGTACCTCGAGCATGACCGGACGAGGCCGCCCGGAGCGCAGCTGCGTGAACGCCCGCCGCATGCGGCCAGGAACGGCACGCGCCGAAGGAATCAGATCGCACCACTTGGTAGTGCCAGAAAAGTTGGTCGTCCCGTCGAACGTCGGAGGGACGCCCACCAGCTGAGATCCCGGATGCCCGGGCAGGAAGAGCACCGGGCTCGAATCGGTGTAGGCCTGAGCGATACCCGCAAAACCATTCTCGAGGCCGGCGCTCTGCTGCACCGTAACGACCCCGATGCGTCTTCCGTTTGTCGTTCGCGAGAACGCGTCCGCCATGTTTTCTGCGACTCGCTCCTGGCGCGCGACGATCGGTCTGATCCCGGCCTCGGCAAGCGCATCGAGAATCGGGGTGAATGGAAAGCAGAAGACGAACTCGACGCCTTCGCGCTTGAGAATGTCGGCGATCGCCTGGTTGCCTCGCATGCGCGTCCTCTCAGTTCGGCGATCCGGTGCGTACCATCCGACACGCCTGGTTCTCCGATCAGCTGTCCGGGGTGGACGGCTATTCTGGCCGAGACGACGGCACTCACCAAGTCCTCCGAAGAGGCAGGCACGATCTGAACCATCAATCGCCAGATCGCACAGCGAGCCTCAGTCGCGGATGCAGTAGACATTGGCATCGAAACCGGTGCCATCGGTGCACATCTCAGCGAGCTCGGTGAAGTCGCCAAAGCTCACTCGCTCGCACACGTTGTCGCCACCGCACGCCACAGCAGTCGAGTCGTCAGGCTCGACGATGTCGCAGTCCACCGCGATGACCGAGTAGCCCGACCCACAGATCTGCGACAGCGTCGAGTCGGCGCACTCTCCGTTGCACTCCACCGCCACGACGCGAAGCGACTTCAGCTCGGCGGCCCCGACCGACGCCGCTGCAAGCTCGGACGCTCCCACAGCACTCGATGCGATGTGGTTCGCGAAGACCGAGTTGACCCTGAGCTCTACAGAGCCCACCGAGTTCGACGCGATTTCGTCCTGACCCACGGCACCACTCGCAATCTCACTCGAATGGACCGAGTTCGCGGCCAGTTGGACAGAGGTGATCGTCGCCGGCACGATCTTGACTGCCGAGATCGTCCCATTCGCTAGATCGTCCCCGGTCAGGGAAGCATCTTGGACATGTGACGACTGAATCGTCGAGTCACCGATATCCGAGCCACCCACGCACCCGCTGCACTCGATGTCGGCCACCGCAACGCCACTCAGGCCCGAGCCGTCTCCCGAGAAGCTGTCGGCCGACACGTCGCCTGACACCTCGAGGCTCAGGCTCCCGCCTCCTGTGTTCTCCACTCTGAACACCTCGGCCTCATCCGAACGTCGATCGATACCGTCCTGGCTCAGCAACGTGTCGGTCGTTGCACTGGTCGATCCGTCGAGCACCAGATCCACGCCAACCCCGGCACCGGCAGCCACGACCCCGGCACCATTTGGAGAACTGCTGATGCCCACGACACCGTTTGCGTCACCAGTAACGGCCGTGCTCTGCCCTCGGATTGCAGCCGTACCGCCCAACGACGCTCCCAGCACGGCTCCGGCGCGCTGCCCCGCCGACACTTCTCTGCCCAGTCCGGCGGCGGACGCCCTGGCAGACGGTGAAGGTGCGTCGACACGCTCCCTGGAGGCAACACTTCGCTCGCGCGCTTCCAGGAACCGAGTCAGCACATCAGACGCCGCTTCGACCTCGGCCAGCGACGGTTCTCGTGCCACAGCGAGTCGAAGCGGCTGTGACCAGGGTCCGACACGATCGGCGAATCCTGCGCGCACGAACCAGGCATAGTGGGCACCGGGTTCGAGACACAGACTGCCTGAGGGAGTCCAAGTCGTTGCCGCACCTTTCACGTACCAGGAGCGCTCCTCGTCTACGGGCTCTCCTGAGACGACGTCCACGGCAAACAGCGAGAGCTCGTAACCGACGGCATCGGGCACGAGAGTCCAGCTGAACGTCGGACAGCGACCTGTCACTTGAACGTACTGCTCGATCGCCCCCGGAGACACGGCTCGAACGTCGTAGGTCTCCCCTGCCGCCCCGGCCGCAGAACCCGAACTCACTGCACGCTCCTCAGTCGCCTCCGCGACAGGTGTCCAGACGATCGACATCAGTGCGATCAAGGCGAGCTCGCCGCCTCGCCAGCGGCTCGATCTCTCTCTCGGCTCTCTGCGCACTTCTCTGAAGCCTGCTCTCTGCTCTCTCGCTCCGTCACTCACGCTCGCCTCCTCGGCTCATCCACCATCGGTCATCATCCAGCATCGATCCTCATCTGGCCGCGACCACTACGGCCCCCCGGTCGCGCCTTCGCTCCTCTCACTCCAGTCGGAGATCTCGCCACTCTCGAAGGAGCTCGAGAAGATTCCCGACTGAAGCGGTGGGCAGCCAGCCGACGAGACCGACAGGACGTCGACATACCGGGAGTCGACAGTCGCTCCACCGCTCGCCTGCAGAGTCCTGTCGCAACCGCTCTCGAGACGGAGATCGCCAAGGGTCAGGACCGTGCCCGCACCAGCAACCACCAGACGACCTCGAAGGGTCGTTACGCTGCTCGACTGGCCATCGATGGCCAGCGACCGCGACACCAGCACCGACTCCGGATACGTGCCGGACGCGAGCACGATCTGCTGGCACAGAACATCGACCACGGCAGCTCCGAGGGTCGGGTGATCGACCGACGGCACGTCACACGCGACTCCGCCCTCGGCAGCGGCCGCAGCCCCCCCGACCGCACAGGCGAGCACCATAACCGTCAACAGATCTCGAGTGCCGTTTCGACGTCCGCAGCCTGTTGCCATCATCTCTCAGCCTCCTCAGTCCACCTATCGACAGTGCGAGGAGACCTGTGCCGTCAACCTGCGCGAGAAGGGCTCGAGCTCGAGATTCACGCCAAGTCAGAAATTGTTGGCACAGCTCGTTCCTCGACGTCGTTAGGTTTCACGAACAGTCCGGAAGCGGCGAGCGTCTCACCCCATTGCTACACTGAAACTGATCTCGGATATCGCGCATCACGAATTCAGCCGTCACCCCAGTGGGCTCCATGCCGGAAGAGTGCTCCTCTGGCTCGACTCCAACCGAGTCTTCGCACGAAGCCATCACGACGCTGCTCAAGCGCTATGCGAGTGGTGAGCGTGAGGCCTTCGATCAGCTCGTGCCCCTGGTCTATACGGACCTGCGCAAGATCGCTCGGCTCCAGCTGCGCCGGATGCGCCCGGGACGCACTCTCGAGACCACGGGGTTGGTCAACGAGGCTTATCTCAAGTTGCTCGACGCCGGTCGTGTGGACTGGAACGACCGTGATCACTTCTTTGCGGTTGCCGCTTCCGCAATGCGCCAGATCCTCATCGACCACGCTCGCTACCTCACACGTGAGAAACGCGGCGGCCAGCTTCCAACACTCCAACTGGACGACGTAGCGCATGTGCTCGCCCACGACGCTCAGGACCTCCTCGATCTCGACCGTGCGCTCGAGCGTCTCGCCGAGAGAAACCCGCGACTCGTCAGGGTGGTCGAGTGCCGCTACTTCGCCGGTTTGACCGGCGACGAAACCGCCGCCGCCCTTGGTGTAGGCCGTCGCACCGTACACCGCGACTGGCTGCACGCCCGTGCCTGGCTTCGAGCAGAGCTCGACCCGCGAGACTCCGAGTGACGCGACTGAGCTCAGGAGGCCGGATCATGACGAGGTTCGGCAATGGCCTCTGACGGCGATCGTTGGCGCGACATCGAGGCGCTTCTCGAGGCGGCCCTGGCACTTCCCGCAGACGAGCG
>JANQPS010000341.1 GCA_028285365.1 Thermoanaerobaculia bacterium
AGTGGCTCGTCGAGGCCCGCGGCGAGCACCCGGTTGTAATAGAGGTTCTGACTTCGTGCCGTCAGGACAGCGGCCTGGCCGCGAACCGTCGAGACGGCCAGGCCGAGCTTGTTCACCATCGACGGCGGCGCGCACTCGTGCTGCGACCTGGCCGAGGCTGCTTCGATCCATTCGATTGCGCGAGCCCCCTCAGCGGGTGGGGCCACCGGCTCCTCGAGAGCGGCAGGAGGCGTCGTGACACGAAGACCTCGATTCGATCGGGACATCACAAGAGGTTATGCCGAGAACCTGCCGCAATCGTCACCGATCGAAATGACGGTCAGAGTCTGAGGTACCGGTAGCGAGCTCTCCGCCACTCCGGGTTCTCTTCCAGGGCGGGTCTCGCTAGTCTCAGGCCATGGCACGACGCTACGGCAAACGATCACTCGTGGCGGGGCTCCTGCTGCTCGCCATCGGCATCGTGCGCTTCGTCTCCGACGGCGGTCATGGAGAGACCGAGTCGACCCCGAGGCAACGAGCTGGTGACGATGCGCTCATCGAAGCGGCCTTCGAACAAGAGCGCTCCGACGTCGACGTGCGCTTCTCCGGTACCGTCAGTCGAACCCTCTCAGACGACAACCAGGGCTCACGGCACCAGCGCTTCATCGTCGAGCTCGCCTCCGGACACACGGTGCTGATCGCCCACAACATCGACCTGGCTCCCAAAGTCCCGCTGACGGTCGGAGACCGAGTCGAGATCTCAGGTGAGTACGAGTGGAACGACCGCGGTGGTGTGGTGCACTGGACTCACCACGACCCCCAGGGCCGTCGCGAGGGCGGTTGGATTCGCCACGAAGGTGAGCTCTACGAATAGAGCTCCTCTGGTCGTTCCCTCGTTCTACCGCGGTCTGCTCAGCGCCAGGCGCCGAGAATCGTGCCCACGATCGCCAGACCCAGGATCATGTGGCCGGCATCGATGGCGATGAGACCGTACGGCTTGCGTTGATAGAGGTAGTTGATCGACACGACCGGCAGGACCACGCCGATGCCGACGACCAGACCGACGTGCAGGCCTGCCTGCCAGCCCTCGCGGCCGATCAGCTGAATCAAGCTTGCGATGGCGGCCGACGCCACGAGCTCGAGCACGAGGGTCGAACCGAAGATCAGCCCCATGTTGCCGCCTGGGTTCTCCCAGTCGATGTCGGCAAACTCGGCCCACTTCCTGCCGAACAGAGCCGAGTACCAGACCGCACCGAGTGCAAAGAAGGCCAGACCGGACACGAGGACCGCCAACCAGTTGATGCCTTCGAACATCACCACGCCTCCTGTTGGATCGTTTGGCGCCAGTCTAGAGCACGAATCGATGCAGCTCGTTGGTCCTGGTGCGCAACCATTCCACAACGACGCGAGCGGCTCACTGGGTGTCGGCGACTGCTGGCGCTACGGCGACCTCCGCCGAGTCGATGTCCCTCGCCGCCTGGAACCTGATCGCTGGCTCTTCGGTGCGCACCTGCTCGAGCCAGAAGACCCCGTCATACGGTTCGCTGTTGCCGCGGGTGCCGAAGAAGTCGAGGTCGCCGTCGTTGTCGTGGTCGCGCGCAATGAACTTGTCGAACATGCCTCGTTTGCGCCGAGAGACGTCGTGACGTTCCCAATCGTCCTCGGGATCTCCTGGGTTCTCGAACCAGGCCAGCCGGCCCAGCGGATCACTGACCTCGACGTCGCCATCCGAGTCTCTGGGTCCACGAGAGTAGGAGCCGGTCATCAGATCCAGGTCGCCGTCCCCGTTGATATCGGCGAGTCGCACGCCTACCGGTTGATCGGGAGCCACGTCTCCGATGATCTGATGACGCCACCCGTCTTCGGGATCGCGCGGCTGGCGCAGCCAGACGAGCGAGTTGGGCCACTGGTTGGCGACGATGTCGAGCCGGCCATCACCGTCGAGATCGGCAAAGTCCATGTTGAAGCCAGTGAGGCCCCTGACTTCGCCCGGTCCGGCCGGATCGGGTCGAATGGCGCGCTCGGTGAAAACCGCCCGACCATCGTTGACCAACCAGAAGATCCGGCCCTCGCCGCGCGAGCCGCCCACGATGTCGAGATCGCCATCGCCGTCGAGATCGACCGGCTGGGAGTTGATCGGGATGATGACGCGGGCCAGCTCCTCCTCGGACCAGCCGTCGGCATCGAGGAGATCGGCGCCTGGGCGGTAGAGAGAGATGGCATGCTTCTCCGTGGTGTCCGGACTCGGACTCTGAGCCCCTTTGTTCGGCGCCACCGCTTCGAGCGCTCCGTCTCCATCGAAGTCGCCTAGAAACACGCGAATGTAGGACCCACGCCCACTCGTCACCGTGGGGATGACACGCGGCCAGACCTCGGAGCGCGCACCCTCGCCCGGATTGACGAAAACGATCAGATGCGCGAGCTCACAGGCTGCAATCACGTCGAGATCACCGTCACCGTCGAGATCACCCAGGGCAACGTCTTCGGCACCCGCGGCCTCAGCGCCCTCTGCCAGGGTGACGAGGTCCCAGTCGCTTCCCGACTCGGAACCGAAGGCGATGCGAATGTGACCCACGGGCTCGCCGTCGTAAACCGTGTCCGACTCGTGCACCGACACGATGTCCAACACACCGTCACCATCGAGATCGCCCATCTCGAGACCGTCACTGCCTTCGATCGGAACGCCGCCTACCTGTGGATCGTCGACGACGTGCTCGCGCCACGAGATCGAGCGACCGTCGGCAGCCAAGGCTTCGCTGACCCGCGCGGCCACCGGAATGGTCGTGGGATCGATCTCCGGAACCGGCTCGGAGACCGGAACGTCGGGCAGGCAGCCGACGAACAACATCATTCCTAAACCAGCTAGCAGACCTGAAGGGCAAGACGCTCGGGCGGTTCTCAACATGGATCGTGTCTCCGCAGTTACTCGCATCAGGCACTCGCATCAGGCACTTGCATCAGGCAATCGCGTCAGGCAATCGCGGGGGCGGTCGCCACCGCGAAGCCTCTCACCCCTCAACCTACCAGCCGTGGGGCCAGTGCGAGCGTTCTTCGCTGCTAGTCTCACTCCGACCAGCCAAGCTACAAGGAGCTCAGTAGATGTCCTGGAGAACCCTCGTTCGAAATCCGGTGCCTCTCACCGCAGCCGTTGTCCTCCTCGCCGCGACGTCAGCCGTGCCGATGCTCGCGCAGGAGATGGAAGAGCAGCCCCAACTCACCCACTGGACGAGCGACGGCAACATCGGCGGCGACAAGGGTCCTGTCACGCAGCAGGCTCTCGACAACTCCCCCACGCGCACAGAGTGGCTGCACTTCGGCGGCAACTACAGTAGCTGGCGCTACAGCCCGATCGACGAGCTGACTCCCACCGCTCTCCCCGAGCTCGAGGTTGCGTGGGCAGCACAGACGGGATTCAACTCCCAGCTCGAGGCCTCCCCGGTCATCTACGACGGGATCCTCTACCTCACGTCTTCGGGTAACCGACTGTTCGCCTACGACGCCGTCACCGGTGAGCTGCACTGGCGCTACGACCATCAGAACCCCGGCGACCTCCGGATCTGTTGCGGGCCGGCCAACCGCGGCGTGGCCATCGGAGGTGACGCAGTCTTGATGGCTACCCTCGACGCGAGACTAGTCGCCTTGCACCGCAAGACCGGCGAGATCCTCTGGAACATCGAGATCGCCGACTATCGCAAGGGTTTGAGCGCCACGTCGGCACCGCTGGTCGTCGGCGACCTCGTCATCACCGGCATCGCCGGCGGCGAATACGGTGTCCGAGGCTTCTTCGACGCGTACGACCTGAAGAGCGGCGAGCGCCGCTGGCGACACTTCACGGTGCCGACCGACGGCGAGCCGGGAGTCGAGACCTGGGCCGGCGACTCCTACAAGACCGGCGGAGCGCCGTCGTGGGTCACCGGCAGCTACGACCCGCGTACCGAGACCCTCTACTGGGCCACCGGCAACCCAAGTCCCGACTGGAACGGTGACCTCCGCGAAGGTGACAACCTGTTCTCCGACTCACTGCTCGCCCTGGACGTCAAGAGCGCAGAGCGCAAGTGGCACTTCCAGTTCACGCCGCACGACGTGTGGGACTACGACGGCAATACCGAGATCTTCCTCGTCGAGGCCGAGATCAACGGCCAGATGCGCGAGGTCGTGGCGCAGGCCAACCGCAACGGCTACTTCTACCTCCTGGATCGCGCCACCGGGAAGTTCCTGTCGGCGACACAGTACGTCGATCAGGTCAACTGGGCCACCATCGACGAGCAGGGACGTCCGGTCGTCGACATGAACAAGGTGCCCAAAGACGAAGATCCCGAGCGCGTCTGCCCGGGACTCGCGGGCGGCAACAACGGCGCCTACAACTCGGCGTACTCGCCCGACACCGGCATGATCTACGTCCCCGTGATCGAGAGCTGCATGAAGTTTCGCAAGGGCATCGTCGTCTTCGTCGAAGGCGTGCCCTTCATGGGCGGCGAGCCGGTCCCCGTCGACATGATCGACGGCAAGAGCTATGGCCACCTCTCGGCGATCGACGTCGCGACCGGCGAGATCAAGTGGCGCTACGACGACCCGCACGCGATGATGGCCGGAGTGCTGACCACCTCTGGTGGCGCCGTCGTCACCGGCAACGCCGAGGGCCACATCCTCGGCTTCGACGCCAAGACCGGCGACGAAGTCTGGCGCTTCAACACTGGCTCCGGAATCCGTAGCCATCCCGTCGCATACGAAGCCGACGGCAAGGTCTTTCTCGCTGTTGGCTCAGGCGGAGGCGGGGTCGTCCAGACGTCGACGGGGGCGCCCAACATGCTTCCGCAAGGAAGTGTCCTCTTCGTCTTCGAGCTGCCCACATCGTGAGACGCGCATCGACCCGGCTCGCCGTTGCGGTCCTCGTCCTGGGCATGGCACTCAGTGGCCAGGCAACAGCCAAAGAGCTCCGCGTGTGTCTCCTCGACGACGACCTGCCCCGTTCCAAGCGTGGAGGCGGGGCTGCGCCGGGTTTCGACGTGGAGCTCATGGGGCTTCTGGCAGAGAGGCTGGAAGCCCGGCTCGCCGTCGTCTGGGTGCCGAGCGCACCGCCCTTCAGCGAGATCGACGACCCGGAACTACCGGTAGGTCCGCTGGCGCGCGGCGAGTGCGACGTCGCAACCTCGATCCCTGGAGTAGAGGCTCTCGGCCCGGCCGAGTCCGAAGCACGGCTGACCCGCGCCTACTACGGCGCAGGATTCGAGCTCGTCTCCAAGAGCCCCACCAGCGAGATCACGACGCTCGATCAACTGGCCGAAGCCACAGTCGCAGTGCGACTCCAGTCGCTCGGTCACATGGTCCTCCAGCGACGGGGCTATGCCTGGCTCGCTCGACCGACACCCACCGAGGTCCTGGATCTCCTGGACCGAGGCGACGCGGCCCACGCGCTGGTCTGGGGACCAGCCTTGGCGACGGTGGACCGTGAGCCGGACCCATCGTGGGTCCCGCCCACGATCCTGCGCTTCAACCAACACCTCGCGGTGCGAGAAGGATCCGCGATCTCTCATGGCGATTTGGACCGCGCACTCGCTCAACTGATCGACGCCGGTGACGTGCGGAGACTGGCCCAAAGCTACGGACTCGATCGACCACCTTTCGATTCGGTCTTCGAGCGGGAAGCTTTCGTCGCCCAGTTTCGCTAGGGACCTGGCCGTCAGGGATCCGGCTCGTTGGCGGACGCGGCCGTCGGAACGGCCTCAGGCCATGCGAAGCGCGTCAAGCGAAGACTCTGACGTCGTTCGTTCTAGAGCTCGTTGGCAGCTCGTTGGCAGCTCTTTTGCTAGCTCGTCGGTAGCTCGTTGGTAGAGTGCGCGACGCATCCTTCAATTCACCCCCTCGAGAGACGCCATGGCTACTCAACCCTTCCAGAAGAACCGCAAGCCGTTCGACTCGTGCCTGCGACTCGGCTCATTGATCGTCGCCGCCACGCTGGTGTCCTGGAGCGTCATGGCCAGCACGAAGACAGCGGTCGAGCCGCGGACAACGCTCGAGCCCGCACTGGCAGCGATCATCTCTGCCCAAGAGCCGGCAGCTTCCGAAACATCGGAAGAAGGCACGGCAGCCGAATCGCCAGCGAAGGCGTTCGACGAAGACCCGGCCGCCCAGAAGCGTGGACTCGAGTTGTTCAGGGCGTTGTGCACCGGCTATTGCCACTCGACCAGCGCCAAGGTCCAGAAGGACGCCTCGTACCTGTTCGACTGTCAGGCCGATCACGGTCTCAGCGATACCGACATCCACAAGGTGATCTCCGACGGAATCCCGGATACCCGGATGCAGGGGTTTGGTGGCAAGCTTCCCGAGGACGACATCTGGAAGCTGGTCTCCTTCATGCGCCAACGCCGCGAGTGCGAAGGCTCCTGAGACCTCGAGCTACGCCTCCTGAGCCACAAGGCCGTCGCTTGGAAGGCAGGCATCGTGACCTGGCCTGATACGCGGCTCTGCGAGCTGCTCGGTACCCGCCACCCGCTCGTCCAGGCGCCCATGCTAGGGGTCAGCACGCCGGCCATGGCTGCGGCCGCGATCGAGGCGGGAGCGCTCGGATCTCTCGGTTGCGCGGGTTCTGCAGCGACGCGTCTCGAGGCTGACGTGAACGCCGCCCGGCAGGCTCCGGACGAGCCTCTGAACCTGAACTTCTTCGCGCACTCTCCACCAGCTTGGGATCCGGATCGGATCGCTTCCGCGCGCAACCGCCTCCTACCGTGGTTCGAGCGCCTTGGCGCCGGAGAGATCCCGGAGACGGTCGAGACTCCGCAGTCTTTCGACGACGCTACCTGCAGCGCCACGGTCGAGCTCGCTCCGAGGGTCGCCAGCTTCCACTTCGGGCTGCCAGAAGCCAAGTTGGTCGACCGCCTCAAGGGAGCCGGGATCCTGGTGCTGTCGAGTGCCACCAGTGTCCGCGAGGCGAGGTGGCTCGAAGAGCGGGGAGCCGACGCGATCATCGTCCAGGGGTACGAGGCCGGCGGGCATCGGGGCTGGTTCCTCGAGCCAGCCGGCGATACCGCCAGCACGCTGACGCTCGTGCCGAGAGTGGTCGACGCCGTCTCCGTCCCGGTGATCGCCGCAGGTGGCACCACCGACGGCCGAGGAGTAGCCGCCGCACTGACTCTCGGAGCAGCCGGGGCCCAGCTGGGCACCGCGTTCGTGGCTACGGTCGAGAGTGCGGCGAGTGCGGCCTATCAGCAGGCCCTGGTCGCGGCCTCCGGGGATGACACCATGACCTCGCGAGCCTTTTCCGGCGGAGAGGCCCGCACCCTCACCAACGACTTCGCCAGCGAGATGTCGAGCGTCGACGAGTGGCCGGACTTTCCGCTGATGAACTCCCTCACTCGTCCGCTACGCGCCGCCTCCTCAGAGAGAGACCTGCCGGATGCCATCTCTCTGTGGTCGGGCCAAGGCGCCGGCCTCGTTACCGAGATCTCGACGACCGGAGACGTCATCGACGGGATCGTCACGCAGTGCCGCTCGATCTTCGAGACTCTCGGGAGTCACAGTCCCGAGCTCTAGCTAC
>JANQPS010000369.1 GCA_028285365.1 Thermoanaerobaculia bacterium
TCCTCCACATCCAGAACCAGAGGCTGAGCGCTCAGAACCGTCTCATGGCGACTCAGAACGAACAGCTGCTCACACAAAGCGAGCAACTGGAGACGCAAACCGCAGTGTCCGTTTCGAGTCTGACGGGCACTCTCCGGGAGTCCTTGACGACGGGCACAGGCGGCGCCCATCTCGCCGCCAACATGACAGTCGCGAGCCCTGAAGTTCTCACTCAACCCCTTGTCAACCTACTTGCCGACAGTGCTGTCGCCGAGAGTTCACTCCGGGCGCTGCTTCGCGCGCTCGTACTGGCTCCTGATTCCATGGCACCACTGCTAGCGGGAGCTGACGCGCCCGGCGCACGCATCGTGGGACTGGATAGAATCGACCTCCGACCGCTTGCAGGCAGTGGAATTCTCCGCGGAGCCGTTGTCTCCGGAACGCTCAGATACGTTAGGCTCGACGGAGTTTCACTTGAGGGGTCGGACCTCTACGAAGCCACGTTCGACTGGGCGAACCTCTCCGGATCTTCGCTCCACTTGGCGAAGTTGCCCCCCGTCGACGTCATCCGTGACGGCTGGCTATGCCTCGGGACCGAGTTCATGGACGACACGGTTTACGTCGGAGGGCCGCGCAGAGAGTTGGAGTTCACTCAGACCACTCCCACTACACGAGTCGGAGAGGTCCAGGTTCGACGGCAACGCATGACCAGAGCTGAACTCATACCTCAGATCCAAGGACGCGGCCCTCAGTCTTTCACTTGCGACGAGGGGGTCTGGCAGCAGGCCATGAACCGGTAGGAGCGACCCGACCTGGGCCATGATTGGTTCTGCGAGAGCCTCTAGTGCACGCGAGTCGGCCTGGGTGATCGAGTGGGGGTCTCTAGGAGAGATGATGGGAGAGACGGTGACGCGTCAGCCAACGCTCGCTCAGCGCGGGCTTGTCTCATCATCTCGGCGAAATCCGTGAGGATCGACGAGGCCGTAAGCGCCTGAACGACCCGGTGATCGAACTGCTTCCCAGCGTGCAGCTCCAACTCCTGGATGACTCGCTCCAAGGAAAGCGCCTTCCGGTAGGGCCGGTCAGACAACATGGCGTCCACCGCGTCGCAAACAACGATAATCTTCGCCCCGATCGGAATCTGGTCCCCGTATAACCTGTCCGGGTAGCCTCTCCCGTCCTCTCGTTCGTGGTGATGCCGGACCGCCTTGACCACGGTCTCGGGAACTGACGAGAGGTCCCGGAGCAGTTGCTCGCCTCGGGTTACGTGTGACTCGATGATTGCACGTTCCTCATCGGTCAGAGAGTCCGGCTTGCGAAGGATGTCGGTGTACGTCGCCTCAATCTTCCCGATATCGTGCAAGAGGGCGGCTTGGCGAACGTGCTCGACCGCCATCCTGGCCAGGCCCATCTCTTCCGCGATCTGCTGCGCAAGCTGCGACACCCTCATCGAGTGTCCAGAAGTATACGGATCGCGGGTCTCGATCGCCTTCACTAACGCGGTTAGTAGATCCTCGTTCGACTCGCGCAGCTTGGATGTCGTGAGATAGGAATAGCGAATGAAGAGCATGGGAAGCAGGATCACCAGTATGCCTGCGATCCCGAATGTGGTATAAAGGAATGCTACCGCCAGTGCGATCGGGCTGATTAGGATATCGTTCAACCGAGCACCCGAATTGCTGAGCACGCGGTCGAAGACCCGACGGAATGGAAGGTCTTGGCTCAAGGTGATGGCCATTGAGACGCCAGCGTGATTCACGGCCAGGCATACCATGCCAAAGGCCACGAACGGCAGGAACTGGCGCCCAATCTGCGGATCCGCGACGCCCTCGAGCGCTTCTCCCCCGAGGAACGTGAAGAGAGCGCCCCCCAACGTGGTCG
>JANQPS010000410.1 GCA_028285365.1 Thermoanaerobaculia bacterium
GTTCTCAGTAGATCCGGTTCGAGGAGATCCGACCCGCGGCCCCGGCCGATCTGACTCGACGCCTCGAGCACCGTCGCCGGGGCTCTCCGATCGCTCGAGCCGACCTGAGCCTCTCAGGCTTCTGACGATTCGGCGACTTGCTCGCCGTCGATGTCGAGCGCCACCTTGAGGGCCTGCCGGTCGCGCATGAGGCGTAGTGCTCGAGGGAGGTCCTCGAGGGGCACCGTCTCGTTGACGAGATGAGAGAACGGGAGCTGATGGTCGTCGAGCTCTTCGAGGGCCTGGGCCATGAGCGGTGGTCGATGGTGGTAGACGCCGAGGAGTGAGATCTCGTCGTAGTGGATGCGGTCGGCATCGAGCGCGATGCGCGGCGAGTGCAGGGTGCCGCTGAAGTAGACGGCCGTGCCGCCCGCGCGGACCGCCTCGAGGGTCGCCGAACGACCACTGGCGCGACCCGTGGCATCGATGGCGAGGTCGAAGCGTTCACCGCCTCGATGCTCTAGAAGCGGAGGGACCACGCGCTCGCGCTCGACGACCAGTTCGGTCTGGGTCGCTCCGAATGCACGAGAGGCGGCCAATCGCCGCTCATTCGGGTCGGCACTCGTGACCGAGAGTCCGTCGCGCGCGAGCAGACCGACGAGAAGTAGACCGAGCGGTCCTGCGCCGAAGACGACGACCTCGACGTCGTGTTCGACGTTGTGGTCCATGCTGGAGAGTCGCTCCAGAGTCGGCAGGAGCAGCTCCCGACAATGTAGCGCACAGGCTAGGGGCTCGGCGAGCGCGGCGAGCTTCGGAGACAGTGACGCAGGTCTCCGGTGACAGTTGTGCCTCACGAAGCGTTCTGGAACGAGAACCGTATCGGCGAAGGCTCCATTGAGGTACTCGAGATCGGCGCACAGGTTTTCGCGCCCTCGAGCGCACTCTCTACAGCGATAGCAGGGAGCCGAGTTGCCGATGACCACTTCGTCACCGACGGCCCAGGACTGCGAGCGGCGATCCGAGCTCTGGGTGGCTCCCACGGCGATCACCGTCCCGGCCAGCTCGTGGCCAAACGGGCACGGCGGCTGGAGCATCCGAGCGTGGCCGCCGTTGAGGAAGACCTTGAGGTCGGTTCCGCAGACGAGAGCTGCGCGCACTCGAAGGAGCAGCTCACCCGGCTTCGGACCAACGGGTTCGAACGAGCGAAGCGCAATGTCTTCGGGACCGAGAAGCTGCCATTGTCTGTGAGTCATGCCGACCGCCTCGCCTGGAACTCGAACGCTACCTTGAGAGCCCCGGCTCGCCGGCAGAGCTCGAGCGCCTTGTCGACCTCGTCGAGGGGGACGATGTGAGTCGTCAGCGGTGCCGGGTCGAGGTCGCCCTCAGACAGCCAGCGGAAGATCGTCTGCTGCTCTGCTCGCCCTCCGGAGTAGCTCCCGACCACGGCCTTTTCGGACTTGAAGACGAGGTCCAGATCAAACGGCTCCGGCGACTTCGAATGGGCGAACAGGACGCAGCGTCCGCCAGGACGCACCGCGCTGAGAGCAGTCATGAGGGCTTGGTGCCCGCCCGCCGTGTCGAAGACAGCGTCAACGCCGTCTGGAGAACCGAGCTGTTCGAGTTTGCTTTCGAGGTCTTCGGGTGGGGCGACTTCGAGTCCGGCTCGGCGGGCCTGCTGGCGACGCTCGGGGCGCGGCTCGAGAACCAGAACGCCGGCGTCCGGACGAGCGATCTTCAGGACCAGCCCGTGGAGCTGGCCCATGCTGCCGGCGCCCAGCACGATCACCGTCGGGCGCTGGAGGTCGGAAGGCAGGCCTTTCGTCACCGAGCGCAACACGCAGGCCGCTGGCTCGAGAAAGATGGCTGCCTCGTCGGTCACGTGCTCGGGTAGCGGCCAAACTGCCTCCGTGCACGCGCGTGCCCGCAGAAGGACGACTTCGGAGAATGCTCCGGGCTCGAGGAGGTTCTCTCGAAACGTCGGACATTGAGTCTCGGCGTCGGCCCGACACAGACGGCACTCGCCGCAGGCGACGTGGTGAACGGCCACGGTGCGCTGGCCCACCTTCAACGGGCACCCGTCGCCGACTTCCAGGACGTCGGCGACGAGCTCGTGGCCGAGTACGGTGCCGGGGGTCGTTCGTCGCTGATCGAGTTTCACGAGATCCGTGCCGCACACACCACTCAGGCGGGTCGCAATGAGAGCCTCACCCCGATCCGGTTTTGGGACCGGTACGGACTCGACCTGCAGGTGGCCGTCACCAGTCGTGACCGCCGCCCGGCTGTCGACGTGGCCCGACGAGCTCATGCTGGCGGGGTCGAATCCTGGGCTTCCGGCATCTCCTTGATGTAGAGATCGTGTTTCGAATAGGGGATCTCGATGCCTTCCGCCGTGAATCTCTTGTAGACCTCGGTGTTGAGTGCGTCGAGAGTCTTGCCGCGGAGAACGGGTTCGTCGATCCAGCAGAGCAGCTCGAGGTCGAGGGACGATGCGCCGAAGGTTCGGAAGCGGACCCTCGGGGTCGGTTCGGGACAGACGAGCTCGTTACTGCCCGCTATATCGAGCAGGAGTTGGCGAGCCTGGTCGATGTCGGCGCCGTAGGCGATACCGACTTTGACCCTCACTCGGTACCTGGGATCCGGGCCTCCACTCTCGTTGACGATCTTGGCCCCACCCATGACGGCGTTGGGAATCGTGATCTCGACGTCGTCGCGTGTTCGCAGACGTGTGCTGCGGATTCCGATGTGGGTGACCATGCCGCGCTCGCCCGTGTCGAGATTGATGAAGTCTCCGATCTTGTAGGGCGAGTCGGCGAAGATGAAGATTCCGGCGAACAGGTTGGCGAGTGTGTCGCGGGCGGCAAAACCGACCGCAAGGCCGGCGACGCCGCCGGCCGCGAGGAGGCCGCTCACGTTCTGGTCCCAGATGCTGAGGACCGTGTAGGTTGCGACCAGGAACAGGACGACCTTGATCAGGTTGTCGAGCAGCGGAACCGTGCTCTCCTTGACGACCGACACTCGCTTCTTGTTGGCGGCGAGGGCTCGGAGCACGAGACCGCCGATCTGGAAAGCGGCGATGAGCCAGACCACCACGACCCACGTCGCGAGAGCATCAGCGACTCGCTCGGTGACCACCTCGGAGAGCCCGAGGCGCTCGACGCCGATACGAACGCCAATG
>JANQPS010000412.1 GCA_028285365.1 Thermoanaerobaculia bacterium
GCTTCCAGGATGTCGCCATGGCTGCGTTTACGGCCAACCCGATCGGGCGCGGGAACAACACCGGGATCGTGTTTCTCGTGCTGGGAGACGGCACGGTGGAGGGTACGGTCGACACCGCGTTTGCTTCGTCCCGCGTGCTGCCGATCTACGGCGACCAGCTTGGCGAGACCGCGGGTAGCGAGATCTGGATGGGTGACGTCACCGGTGACGGCATCGGCGACCTCATCATCTGTCGTCAGAACTTCACCCCGCAAGCCGGTCTCGAAGGTGCTGGCGCCGTGAGCATCGTTCGCGGCGGCGCAGCTCTCGCAACCGAGGCCGGAATGTCCGGAGGTGTTCTGGATCTACGTTCTCCTCCTGCCGGCATCGTGGTGACCACCATCGTCGGAAGTCAGTTCACCGGCCGCCTGGGGATCTGGGCACGGGTAGCCGACGTGACCGGCGAGGGGGTGCTCGACCTGGTGATCGGGGCAGATCAAGAGAGGGTCGATGGTTCCACCCACGCCGGTAGCGTCTGGGTCGTCAGGGGAGGGGCACACCTCGCCAGCGGCGGAACGATCGATCTCGGGGACTTCGGGGATCCGGGCTTCTCGGCGACGGGCCAGGTTCTCAGAGTCTTGCCGCCTCCAGTCAGCGGCGGAACGGCACCTGACGCCCACGGGCACTTTGGTGCCACGGTTCAGACTGGTGATCTCGATGGCGATGATCGAGCCGAGATCATGGCCGCAGCGGCGCTGGATCGTGCTGGTGCCAGCATCGGTGCGATCGGCTCCGTTGGATCCCACGGCAGCGGTGGTGAGCCGGACGGCACGCTCTACATCCTCTGGAGTGACGTCATCCCGGAGACCTGGGCGAACGGTCTGACGCTGCAGTTTGGTGACAACCCGAACAGCGAGACCCGCATCAATGGTGGAGATGGCCAGGCCAACAACGCTCGCTTCGGCGAGGAGATCCTGCCGGGTCTCGACTATGACGGCGACGGTGCCGCCGACCTGTTTGTCGGCGACATCGTCGGCTCGACCCCGAACGGTGGGGCGTCGGGCATCGGTCACGTCTTCTTCAGCGCCGCCACGTTGAAGGGAGCCGAGTTCGATCTCGACAGCCCCCCGAGCGGTCTGCGCTCGACGACGATCTACGGACTGTCGCCGGGCTCGATCAGCGCCGACACCGCGGCAGAGGGTGACGTGGACTTCGATGGCTACGGCGATCTGATCTTCAGTTCGCCACATGCCAACGGACTGGGACGCCAGGAGTCGGGTGTGGTGCACGTGTTCCTCGGGCAGCCTGGAGGCTGGCCGGCCCTCGTCGACCTCGATGCGCTGCCGCCACCTTCGACGATGCGCATCGTCGAGATCATCGGCGCGCGCGGCAACATGCCCGGCGATCAGGGAGATACGCTCGCCTACAGCGCTGCGGTAGGAGACCTCAACGGCGACGGCAGGGTCGACCTCGTCACCAACGAGATGTTGGGCAATGGCTCCTCTCAAGTGGACACCGGCAACCTGATCGCTCTCAGCGGTCAGCTTCTCGGGCCTCACCTCTTCGCCGATGGCTTCGAGACCGGCGACCGGGCGGCCTGGGCGCGCATGCTGACCGCCATCAGCATGCCGTCATGGTTTGCACCGTGAAACCTGGCTGCAGGCCTCACACCTGGCCGTCACACCGTTTCGCGATTCTGCTTCGGAAGGACGCGCTCGCCGGCCTCGACGCGGATCGGGAGTCGGTTCTGCGGGGGCGCTAGCGGACACGTTGCAAAGTCGGTGAAGACGCAGGGTGGGTTGTAGAGACGATTGAGATCGAGGGTCAGGTCGTCGCTGCCCTCGGATACGTCCACGTAGATGTAGCGCCCACCACCGTAGGTCTCCGTGCCATTGGTCGCGTCACCGATGACGAGCAGGAGTGGCTGGGTGAGAGCAGCTCCGATCGCGCCGATCCGATAGGTCTCGCCGCCGACGCTGAAGCTGATCGTTCCCGCGAACGACTGGTCGTAGGTTCGCTCGGTCACGTTGGGGACGGCAAAGGTCTCTCCGCGAGCAGCGGGCTCGAACGTGGCGGCGAGGACCCATCGCGGGTCGAGCGGGAAGGTCGGGATCTCCGGGAGACGGTCGGCCAGCTCCGCAACCTGCGAGCTATCGCGGATACGCAGGGCGACGTGGCCGCCCCGGTCCATGGCGATGATCTCGACAGAACCCAGGCTGAGGCCGCCTCTTTCGTCGGTTGCCAGGAGATCCACCGAGCGACAGGCGACATCGCCCGGCCGAGTGGCCTCCAGCTGCTGCGAGAGCTCGTCGGTACAGTCGAAGGTCGCGGTGACGGGACCTCGGGTGTTCGGTGTCTCAGGATCGCCGCGACCGATGGTAATCGAGCCCAGATGATCAGGAAGCGAGGGAAGGCCTGCACTGACGGGCAGGATGACGTCGGCGTCGGAGGACGGCAGGCCGAGCGTGGAGACTCCGCTCTTCAGCCAGATCAGGCCGGTCAACGAGAGCCAGCCATCTTCGGCGGTCAGATCCCGACGTCGCTCGTCGCGCCACTCGTGCCATTGCTCTTCGAAGTCCTCCGGCAGAGGGAGGTCAGTCATCGGGGTCCCGACGCAGTTCGAGGTGAGAGCGGCGAGAGCAACGACAACGACTCCGGCCATAGGGCTCACAGCTCGCATCGGCAGCCTCCTCGCAATCGGAGACCATAGGTGACCAGGACCTGCCGGGCTGACCCGCGACGCGGTGGACCGTGAGTCAGGGCCGCTGGATGACTCGAGGTCGTTTCGTTGAGTCAAGGTCGTTCGATGATGATGTCGTTGAGCAGCCAGAGAGTGAGAACCAACCACACGGTACCGAAGATCAGCCCCGCGAGGAGTCCAGCCAACGCCTTCTGGCGTTCCGGCTGTTCGAAGTCGCGGGCTCGGCTCAGCCCGATCAGAGACACCATGACGGCGACAAAACCGATGGGAAAGAAGGGCAGGACGCTCAGCGCCCCGAGTTGAAAGCCGAGCCGTGCGGCCTGGTTGCGTCGCTTCGGGCTCGATGAAGCTCTCGGTGAAGCTGACGTGTCCGGGGAGGGATCGGCTGTCGGCCTGGCTGACTCTCGTGGTGTGGGCTGACTCGCTGGAAGCAGCTCGCGCATTTGTTCTGCGCTGAGCTGAACGGTCGAGCGGGACGTGTCCTCGATGGCGTCGGGCATTGCCTCTGCCCCTTCGATCCCGAGGGATTCGATGGAGACGGGATCGGCCTCGGGAGACGACGTTCTGACCTCTGTAGGGGCTGAGGGGGGTGCCGTCTCGGAGAACAGCGGGCAGCGGCCCCGAGCCTCGGGGCAGGTTTCGGCGTCAGGCGGAACGAGGCTCTTGCAGGTCGGGCAGGTTCTCATCGACCTGGCTCGTCAAGTGGGGAGTCGCCTGACGAAGACGACCGTCTGATCGTCTGCGGGCGGGATACCACGAGTGAAGGTATTGATTTCGTTGCCGAGGCTCTTGGCGATCTCTTCGAGAGGATCCGAACGGTGGGCTACGGTGGTTTCGGTGAAACGCTCGAAGCCGAACTCTTCGTCCTCAGCGTTCTCGGCTTCCGTCAGGCCGTCGGTGTACAGACAGAGGAGGTCCCCGGGCTCGAACGTGAAGCCGTGTTCGCTGTAGTCCCCGGTGCCGACGAGTCCCAGCGGCATTCCGGATGACCCGAGCTCTTCGGTGCTGCCGTCGGCTCGTACGAGCAGACCGGGATTGTGTCCGGCGTTCGTGTAGACCGCTTTCCCCGTTTCTCTGTCCACGACAGCGAGCAGTGCGGTCGCGTACTTCTCCGGTGGACTGCGTTTGTAGAGCCTCCGCGAGAGCACCGTGCAGATCTCGTCGGGCGAGTCGCCGTCTTCGATGGGACCGGCGGACAGCGCTTCGAGCGAGGCCGTGAGGATGGATGCAGGGATTCCCTTGCCCGAGACGTCCGCGATGAAGATCACGCACTCGCGACCGTCGGCACGCTTCTGGATGTTGTAGTAGTCACCCGAGACACCGCGCGACGGAATGTTGAGCGCATACAGCTCGAACCCCGAAAACTCCGGAATGCTCGCCGGCAGCAGGGATTCCTGGATGCGACGTGCCAGCGCCAGATCTTCTTCGAGCTTCTTGCGCTGCGCGGCCTCGTGTGCCAGTGACACGTTGCGTATCTTGAGAGCCGCGATGGACGCCATGGACACCAGAAACTGCATGTCCTCTTCGTCGAATTCGCGCTTGGCGGCTTTTGAGCTCAGCACGATCATGCCGAGCGAGTCGGCACCGTCCAGGAGAGGAGCGGCAACGAGCGAGCGCAGTCCGCTCATGATGATGCTCTGGGCCTCCGCGAAGCGCTCGTCGGTTGCGGCATCGATGACGACTGCGGCCATTCCCTTGACGCAGACCTCCTCGATCAGGCTGCGCGACAGCGGAATGTCTTCGTCAGTGGTCACGCCTCTCTGCGATCGCGTGATGCTGCGCTCGAAGTTGCCGTCCTCTTGCCGTCGGAAGATGACCCCGGCCTCGGGTTCGAGCTCTTCGAAGGCACGGTCGAGGATCAGGGTGAGCAGTTCGTCCTCGGAGATCGATCCGGCAAGCGCTTCGTGGATCTCGTTGATGCGCTTGATCCGTGCTGCATAGCTGCGCAGGGCGTCTTCGCCGACGACGTCGTCGGGACGACTCTCGGCGTCGACGGAGCGAAGCAGCTCGGAAGCGGGCTTGAGGATGGTGGCGCCCAGGTCGACGGTGGTATCACCCCGCGACGTGGGCTCGCCGATTTGAATGCGGCTGCCCGAGACTTTGATCTCATCTCCTGAGCGGACCGGCATCGGCTGCTCGACACGCACGCCGTTGAGCTCGGTTCCGTTGCGCGACTTCAGGTCTTCGATCATGACCTGGTCGCCTTCGCGGAACAGCCGGGCGTGGTGGCGAGAGAGGAACGGGTCGGCGAGAGCGAGATCCGAGGTCGACGCTCGGCCGATGACCATCGAGTCACCCTCGAAAGACCGCTTGAACGGGAGGCCGTCGGCCGGTTCGATGCTCAGCTTCAAGGATGCCTCACCTGTTGAAAAAGCCAATTGGGACGCCAGTGCCTGAGCGGTAGTGCGAGAAGTGATGTGAAGAAAGAGCGAGACTCTCGAGCGGCGCAATCGAACAGCTGAACGGCCCGGGCCGAACTACTGTGGCGCGAATGGGGACAGAATGTGCTCGATGAAGGTGTCGTCGATTGCGGGGAGGACCTGTTGCTGAGCTGTGGGCGAAATTATAGCTCGCCAGCAGTGGCTGTAGTCACGCAGCGAGGCGGTGGTCTCCCATGGCCGGAGGCTTCGAATGTGGCCCGTCGAGCTGATCGGAGACGCTGCCAGTGAAGGCTCTTGGCTCTCCGGCGGTCCGGCGACTGTTGGCACGGGGCGTGATGCTCGGTGGCTCGCTGACCCTCCTGGGGCTCTTGTCCTTACGTCTGTACGAGGTGAGCACGGCGCAGGACTGGCGCGGCGACGCTCATGGCGACTCGCGTGGCGAGAGGACGTGGTTTGCCTGGGCTTGGGGGGACGAGGCCTGGCGCGCCGAGTCCTGGCGGGCCGAGTCCTGGCGGGACAGTGTCTCGAACTCGACGGTCGAGAAGGAGCACTTGCTACGGCTCGCCGAGGAAGGACGGCTCGACTGGGTGAAGGTGATGTCGGCCTATCGCCACCCGGGATCGGCAATCGACTGGTCTGACGACGGCACAGACGTGAAGATCAGCCAGCGAGCCGAGGTGGCGAGCTCGTGGACCGGGTGGAGACTGCTCCTGGGGGGACTGCTTTGGCTGTCGTCCGTGAGCGTCGTGGTCTGGTTCTTTGCAAGGCTGATCGGCTTCTCGCTCCTGCCGCATCAACCTCTCTGGGTGATTGCGTCGATGGCGTTCCTTTCGGCCGCGAGTCTCGTGCTCGTCGCGGGACGTGTTCTTCTCGCCCTAGGGGTCTGGCTGGGACCGTGGACGTGGCTGCTGATGGCGCTCGTGCTCGGGTTCGTGTGGCGGACTGCGCACCGGCTCGGTGGGGAGCCGGTCGGATCCGATTCGGGAATGGCGTCCACTGGTACCGAGCTACGCGGGAGAGGCGGCCGAAGCGACGTCGAGGGCTCGGCCGTCGCAGGGGGTGCGGGATTGACGATCGTGGCAGGCATCGCATTCAAGCTTCGTGAGGCTCCCCTCTGGAGTTGGGATCACTTTGCCATCTGGGGAGTCAAGGCGCGGCAGCTTGCTGTGGCCGGCGCGGATGCGCCGTTCTTGGACGGCACCATGACCTGGAGCAACCCCCAGTACCCTCTGGGGCTGCCGGCTCTGTGGGCAACGCTGTCACCAGGACCATCTCTGCCCGCCGAGTGGCTTTTCGACTTCTGGCACGTGGCATTGACGGTGTTGGTCGTGGCGATGGTGATCGCTTGGGGACGGGCGATCAGGGTCGGCGACAGATGGTTGGGCCTTGTGGTCCTGTGGCTCGGACTGACGCCTCTCATCTGGGATACAGAGCAGGTCGGCCTAGCAGAGACGTCTCTTGCGGCCTGGATGCTGGCCGCTCTGTTGTGTTGGCGTCTGGGAGGTCGCCACCGGTGGACCGGCCTTGCGGCCTTTGCGGGTGTCCTTGTCTTCCTCAAGGACGAAGGCACGCCCCTTGCCGTCATCCTGTTCGCGACAGCTTTTGTGCTCGACTGGATCCGCGGGGGGCGCAGCGAGCCGCCCAGGTGGGCCGATCTGCGTCGAGGCCTGGCCGTGCTCGTCACCCTGATGGTCGTCGGTCGTGGCGTGTGCGCCTTGCAGCCGTCGGGTGTGTCCTTCCTGGCGGGCGACTTCCTGGGCCGATTGAAGACCAGACTGACCAGCCCTTCGGACGTGCTCGGGCCGGTCTTTGGCGCTCTGAGCGAGAGTGAGTGGTTGGGGCTTTGGTGGCTGATAGTGCCTCTGGGTGTGGCGTCGATCGTCTTTCGCCGGTGGATGGCGTGCGCACTCCTGGTGGCAGCTCTCACTCAGCTGGGCGTATACGTCGCGGTCTACTTCGTCAGCTACCTCGAGCCTTCCGCACACATCGTCAGCTCTTTTCGCCGCGTGGCCGCCGTACTCAGTCCGCTCGTCATGGTGGCCGTTCTGGAGCTCCTGGCCGAAGCACGGTCGACGACGCAGCCGGACGAGGCTTGACCCAGGGGCAGAGTCAGCGATGGTCAAGCGCTCGAGTGCCCAGGTGCTCGAGTGTCCAGGTGCCGTGCACGAGTCACTTAGCCCAGCGATGTAGCCTCGGTCGCAGAGGTTTTCAGAGTCGAGTGATCCGACCGGTTTGCGGTAAGATTCGTTGGACCGGCGCGCGGAGCCGGTCGTCTTTTGTGAATCCCTGCCGGACCTCCAGCTGATCTCGAGGTCGATTGTCGAATCAGGCCTGATCGACTGGCCTACGGAGACGTCTCATGAAGTGCCCAAAAAATGCCGGCGACCAACCGAGCACCGAGGTCAAGCGTCCCTACCGTTCGCCACGCATCTTGTCGCGCGAGCCTCTCGAGGGGATCGCCGCGACATGCACCCCGAGCCCGCCGGGCAAGACCGTCGGCGACATGCTCTGCACGAACGGTCCGATCAACTCCTAGTCGATCGACACCCGGCCGAGCTCGGACCTGAGTCGTTGCGACGACTTGATCGAGGTTAGCGCAGCTCGTACTTCTTGAGTTTGCGGTACAGAGTCGTGCGTCCGATGCCGAGCTCTCGACACACCTTCGAGAGGTTGCCGTTGAGCCGCTTCAGGGCGCCTTGAATGGCCTCTTTCTCCAGCTCTTCGAGAGTCATGGGAACCGAGCCGATCGGCGGTGGCGGTGGCGGCTCCTGATCGCCGGGCTTGAGACCGAGCGACTCGAAGAGACTCTCCTCGGAGAGTGGCAGCGCAGGCGGGCTGGCCGGGGCTGTGCCCTGGTCGGGGGAGCCCGGGTCGAGGCCAGCGGATGGTGCCTCCGGGGTGGGACTTTCGAAGACCCCGTCGCCTCGAGACGACGCGGTATCACTCGCGGTTGGCTCGCTGCCGTTGTGAGGCGCGGGCGAGTCGTCGCCGCGCAGCTGGCTCTGGAGCTGGGCCGTCGCACTCAGGATCCGTGGAGGTAGGTGCCGGATCTCGATGAGCGGACCTTCGCAGACGACGCTCGCCCGATGCATGGCATTCTCGAGCTCGCGCACGTTGCCGGGCCACGGGTAGCGGCTCAGCACTCGCATCGTTGCTTGATCGATGTCGCGTGCAGTGAGCGACTCTTTGTTGCGGAAGTTCTTGAGGAAGTGCTGCGCGAGAGAGGGCAGATCTTCGGTGCGCTGACGTAGCGGTGGAATCTCGAGCTCGAAGACCGCGATTCGAAAGTACAGGTCCTCGCGAAACAGGTTTTTCTTTACGCGCTCGGCGAGGTTGCGGTGAGTGGCCGCGAGCAGCCTGAAGTCCGAAGAGAGCTCCGCGGTAGCTCCGACCCTCGTGAAGCGGCGCTCCTGAAGGACACGCAGGAGTTTGGCCTGCGCAGGCATCGACAGCTCGGCCACCTCGTCCAGGAAAAGTGTTCCGCGGTGAGCCTGCTCGAACTTTCCGATTCGCCGGGCCGTTGCACCCGTAAACGACCCCTTCTCGTGACCGAAGAGCTCGGACTCTTGAAGACTCTCGGGAATGGCTGCGCAGTTGACGGGTACGAACGTCTCGCCGCCGCGCGGGCTCTGCTCATGGATGGCGCGCGCCACGAGCTCCTTGCCGCTGCCGCTCTCGCCGTGGATCAAGATCGTGATCTCGGAGCCTGCGAGTCGATCCATCTGGCGAAAGAGCGCCCGCAGGGCGGGAGCGTTGCCGATGATGCCCGGGTAGCCGCGACCTTCGACCTCGCGCTCGAGGCGCGTGAGCTCGAGACTCATGCGATAGGAGCGCACGGCGTGGGCAAGACGGTTGGTCAGATCCGTCCGGCTGACGGGCTTCGTCAGGTAGTCGTAGGCGCCCAGGCGCATTGCCGAAACGATCGTGTCGACGCGCGTATCGCTCGTCAGAATCAGGACCGGCAGGTTCGGGTGTTTGCTTTTGATCTTCTCGAGCGTTTCGAGACCGCTCAGTCCGGGCATGTGCAGGTCGAGACAGATCGCGTCCGGCAATGTCTGACGCAGGGCCGTCAGACACGAGTCACCGTCGTGGAAGATGTCGGTCGCGTATCCGTCCCGCTCGAGCCAGGTGCGCAGCAGATGCGTCAGCGTCCGATCGTCGTCGACGATCAGGACCGACGTCTGGTCTTCTTTGGTCGTCGTCATAAGGGGGCTTCGACGCTCGATGTCACCGTGAAGATGTCACCGTAGAGATGGCACCGTGAAGGATCGCTGTGAGTGCGTCAGACTACAAGAAACCGAGGCACAACGAGTCGCCGAGTTGGTGCCGAGGTTATCGCGCTTGAGCCAGGAGTCCAGAGGTCCCGGCGCGACAAGAGGCTCGGCAGTCTTTTGGAGCTCGGCGGAGGTCTCCGAGTAGCGCACAGGAGTGGTGTCACCCTAGTCCACGACTTGGGGTCAGAACCGAGCCTCGTGACGGCTCGACTAGGGCTTGAGCAGGTCGAAGTCGTTGCTGCTCGCGTCCTCAGAGCCTACGGATTGCCCGCACACCGAGCATCGGAACTCGTACTTGTTGCCGCCCGGCAAGACGAGAAGCAGGTGGCGCCTCACCGGTTGTGCTCGACCGCAGCGAGAACAAAAGAGCTCCGAGACCGCGATGCGGTCGAATTGCGGATCGGGTGAGTTGTCTGGACTACCGTTCATGGAGGCTCGCAAGAGGTGGAGACGACGGATGTTAGCGGAGGCGATCGGTCGACGGCTCGGTTGTCGATCCTGGTGATCTCAGACCTCCGTCATCAAATCCCCACATCAAATCCCCACATCAGAGTCCGACATCAAAGCCTCGAGGGCCTTGTTCAAGGATCGCCCGAAGTGGTCGTGGCTCCGAAAACGTAGCGGGTCCTGGCGATCTCGCGGAATCAGGATCATCGGGTTGGTATTGATCTCCCACACCTGAATCTTGCCATCGACCAGGCCATAGTCGATTCGGCCGTAGTCGATCCTGGCGCGCTGGAAGATCTCGGCGAGCGCATCGCCATGGGGATTGGACTCGACGTATTCGAGCTCTTCGCCAGCCGTATCCCGTTCACGGATGTCGGGCACCCGAACGACCCAGTGACGGCTGAAGTGAATCTGGCGGGCGAGGATGCGACCGCCGACGCAAAAGGCTCCGTACTTTCGGATGACTCCGCGGTCGTCGGCGGTATCGCAGAACTCCACCACGACCCGGTTGGCCAAGGGGCCAGGACCCGAGTGCTGGAGCTCGTCGTCGAGCTGCTCGCGACTCCCGATGAGTGGTGACATGGCGCTGCCATGCTCATTCTCGTCGCGCACGAAGACGGGCCACCGCAGTGTCCTCGGTAGATCGTCGGCTCGGTAGATGGCGAACTGGTTCGATCCGCTCTGTCGCAGGTGCGTCAGGAGCTCGAAGCGCCGCATGGAGTCGAGTGGGTGATTCAAGATCGCGGCGGTCGCAGGATGCTCTTCGAGTTGGCGATAGAGCCCCATCGCCAGTTTCGTCTCGTTCGGGCTGAGTCGCTCGAGATCTGTAAAGACATAGATGCGCTTCTGGCCTTGCGACGGGTCCGGCGGGCGGAGCACGCCGACTCTCCAGGCGCGCAGGTTCTGGCTCAGTCGTTTGGCTGCAGTGCGTCCGGTGCTGCGAAGGCCCGGGTAGTGAGCCACCCTGATCCGCGATGCCAGGGACTGGCCCCAGCTCTCCAGGTACTTGCGGACCGTGTATTCCTTGCCTCGGTGAACGAGAAAGGTGAGATCAGTCATAACGCTCTCGTGGTTCTCGACGTCTGGAGGAGGTCACCCGGACCTCAACCACCGGATTGCCGGATGGTAGCCTCGCTTGGATGACCGAAGGTCTCAACGATCTGGGACGCGTGCCCTGCGTGAATCGATGGTCGTCGAGGACGTCAAGCCGCCGCCGCTGGCGTCGCCATGTCCTGAATGTGCGCAGTTCGTGGCTGTCGAGGCTCGTGTCCGCCAAACCAGCCGACCGGAGGACTCGACAGAGGGCAGTGAGCGTGTTGTTCCCGACTTCAGCGAAGCTCTTCGATGGCATTCGGGAGCCAGCTTTGGAAGATCCCCGGGAAGTCGAGAACCGCCTGACGGCACGCTTCGACCGGGTCGTGATCGACGTCGTTCTCCCGGTCATGACGAGTCTCCTACTGATGGCGCTCGGTCATCCTCTGGCGCTCGAGGCTCAGTCGACTGCCGCAGATGCCCAGATCGCGGATGCCCAGATCGCTGATGCGCTGCGTGCGGCAGGACTTCGTCCGGTCGAGCCTCCGACACCAGCCGCGGACGGGACACTCAGATCGATCGATGGACGGAGCGGACGGATTTCCGACTCTCACGGTCGTTGGCTACTGCTCACCTTCGTGGCCTCCTGGTGCGGACCCTGTGTTCAGGAGATGCCCACGCTCGATGCCGTTGCGCAAAGCGAGCTGAGCAATTCAGTGGATGTCGTCGGGATCTCGATCGATCGCGACGGCGACGCGCTCGAGGCCTTTCTCGGACAGGTCGGAGTGGGCTTCCCGGTCTTCTGGGATCCCACCGGTGCTCTGGCCCGGATCTACCGAGCGCGGAGCATTCCGCTGACTTACGTGATCGACCCGCACGGCCACATTCGAGGAGTGGCTCGCGGGGCGCGCGACTGGAGCGCGCTCGGAGGTTTGTATCAGCTCCTCATCGCGGGCGTTGCGCCGTTCGATAGCGCGGCGAGCGATCCCGCGCGCGACACGGCATTTGCCTACAGCGAAGATGTGCAACAAGTCGAGCTACCGATCCGCCTGACCCCCCCGGACGCGAGAGTGGTCGACAGTCGAGATCGGCGAGTAGCGGTCGGTGAGCCTTTCGAGATCGAGATCGAGGTGACCTGGGCAGGAAACTTCGACGAGTACCTGCTGCATCCGCCGCGCATCGTGCTCCCGGAGGGAATCGAACAGCTCGAAGTGGCGGCCGAGACGAGCGGTGAAGGTGGAGACAGCGTCGTGACGTACCGTGTGAGTCTCGAGGCCAAGTCCGCTGGCGTCTATGCGCTCGACCCCGTCGAGTTGCGCTACACACCAAGAGGCGACGACGAACCGCTGGTGCGTCAGATCGACGGGATCGACATCGAAGCGTCCTCTCCCAAGCGGGGGCTCTGGCTTCTGGGCGGTCTCGGGGCCTTGGTGGCGCTGGTGGCTGCGAGATGGGTGCTGAGCAGGCGTGGACCGGCTGAGGAGCCCACTGGGGATCCATGGCAGAGCGCTTCGGAACGGCTGCGAGAGTCGAGCGTTCTAGCCGTGAAGGGGGACGCGGTTGCAACTTTGGCAGGGCTCCTGGAGGTCGTCTCGGCCGTGAGGGGGCTCGAGGCAGGATCCGCCGACAGCGCCGAGCCCTTGACCAAGGAGATGGAAGATCTGCACCAGCGTTGCCAGTTCGCGGGCGAGACTCTGACCTCGCAGGAGTTGGGTAGAATCCACCGCCGGGTCGAACGTTGGTTCACCGACCATGCCCCGAGTGCTGCAGCAGCTGAACGGGAGCGGCTCGAGATCGACTGAAGCCAGCGCTCTTCCCCTATCGAACGAGCTAGATCGAGTGGGCTATGT
>JANQPS010000425.1 GCA_028285365.1 Thermoanaerobaculia bacterium
GGCGCGCCAGGTCGGAGCGAGGGCAAAGAGAGCGATCAGCGCAGCGATCAGGCCGCCGGCCTGGAGGCACTGGGTGAGGCTCGGGGCCTCGAGAAAGACGCTGCTCCGCGCGAGTTGAGGAACGAGCAGGATGACCCCGGCGGCGCCGAGAAGTGCGCCGCCCACCAGGATCTTGCCGCCTTCAGAGAGCACTAGACGCGCGATGTCCGGCGCCGCGGCGCCGACCGCCATGCGCAGCCCGATCTCGCGCTTTCGCTGCCTGACGAACTCTGCAAGGGAGGCATAGAGACCAATCGCGGCGAGCAGCAGGGCACCGATTGCAAAAGCGCCGGCGAGCCAGGTGACCGTATGCTCGCGCCAGAGTTGGGTCTCGAGTCTCAACGACATCGTCTCGATGTCCCAGATCGGCTGGAGGGGGTCCGCTGCCCACACGGCGCGCTCGGCGTCGGAGGTGAGGGTCAAAGGGTCGATGCCGCCGGCAATGCGGACGACGTAGTGCACGTTCATCGGCGGTCGTTGCTCCCTTGGCCGATAGAACTGGAGGCCCTCCTGCCAGGTGCTCTCCCGGGCGACTCGACGAACGTTGTCGGCGATGCCGACGACCTCGTACCAGGTCTCTGATCGCTTGGGCCGAATCCGCTGACCTATTGCCGTAGAGTCGGGCCAGAAGCGATCGGCCACCGCCTGATTGACGATGGCTACGGGTACGGACTCGGCGTGGTCGCGCGAGTCGAAGTGCCTGCCCTCGAGCAGCTCCATCCCCATCGTCTCGAAGTACTCGCTGCTGATCACGGTGTCGCGCAGCAATGGGTTGCTGGCCGCAGCCCCTTCGCTCTGGCCTTCGACGACGACTTCCAGCGGATCTCCACCAGCTCCTTCGCTGAACGGTAGATCGCTGGTCAACGCCGCACTCTCTGCTCCGGGCGCGGCGGTCAGACCCTCGAGAACCCGGTCGTGGAAGGTCTGGATGATCTCGGGCTGGCTCGAGGGGTAGGTGTACCAGGGCAGGTTGACCTTGAACGACAGCAGGTTCTCGGAGCGGAAGCCGAAGTCCGCCTGCGCGAGCCGGCGAAAGCCGTCGAGGAGCGAGCCGGCGGCGGCGAGAAGGATGAGGGCCAAGCCGACCTGTGCCATCAGGAGACCGCGCACCACGTGCTGCTGACGACGTGATGCGAAGCCTCCGCGATCTCCTCGCAGGCACTCTTCGGGATCGATCCGCGACAGTCGAAGTGCCGAGAACGCTCCGATGACGAGCCCCAGGGCGACGGCTGTGGCGAGCGCGACAGGAACTGCTGACGCATCCATGCTGAGGACGACCCAGCTCGGCAGTTCGGTGCGCACGAGCTTCGCGATGATCGCGACTCCGGCAGCACCCAGGGCGATACCAGCCAGCACTCCGACCACGGCGATCAAGGTGCTCTCCATCAAGAGCTGAAGGGCAAGGCGTGGGCGGGACGCCCCCATGGCTGCCCGAAGGGCGAACTCGCGCTCGCGCGACATGGCCCTGGTCAGGAGGAGATTGGAGGCGTTGACCGAGCCGATGACGAGCAAGAGGGCGGCAGCACCTGCCAGGATGAGCAGGTAGGGACGCACGTTGCCGATCAACGCCCGGTCGAGAGGAACGACCCGCATCGCGACCTCGGCGTTGGAATCCGGGAACTCCGCTGCGAGCTGACGACCCAGCGTTCTGATTCGCTCTTCGGCGACTTCGATCGAGATACCGTCGGCCAAGCGTCCGACGCCGCGTACCCGTCTTACCGAGCGATCGTTGAGGTTGGGATTGCGCTCGGTGATGAAGATCGATCGATAGAGGTCTGCGGAGAACGGAAAGTCGAACCCTTTTGGGGTGACTCCGAACACCGTGTAGTTGGGAGCGCCATCGAGCGTCAAGGTCTCGTCGAAGACGGTCTCGCTCGATCCGAATCGCGAGCGGAAGAGGCGGTCGTTGAGCACGATTCCGAAGGAGCGCTCGCGGTCGTAGGAAGGTGGGAAGCTGCTGCCTCGAGCCAGCGGCACGCCGAGGACCGAGAACAGGTTGTGAGTGACGAGCACGGCCGAGGCTTCGTGTGGCGGCCCGTCTCCATCGTTCATCGTGTAGCCACCGGACGGCGGGATGTAGGCGGCAAGGTCGACAAAGAGATTCGTGCGCTCCCGGATGTCCTGGAGCTCGAGCATGGAGAGATTGGCGTCGAGTCCACCGCGCTCGGCCTCGATTCGAACGAGGCGATCGGGCTCGAAGTAGGGGAGCGGCTCGAGCAAGGTCGAGTCGACCAGAGAGAAGACCGTGAGACTGGCGCCCGAGACGAACGCCAGAATGGCGATGGCTGCGACCAGCGCACTCGGTTCCCGTCTGAAGGCTCGGAGAGTCGTGAGGATAGGCATGGGGACCTCTGATCAGTCGGACCGCTTGATGGTCTGTCGTGAGCTCTTCAGGAGCTCAGCAGTAGCGTGTCGACGCGCCGACGTGCCCACGACGTCAGGGCTATGGCTGGTACCAGCAACACGAGCAGCGCCAGCGCACAGCGCCCCGCGATCTCTCCCAGAGAGTCTTCGCGGAACGTGAACGCCGGCAGGCCGTCGTAATCGGCCACTGTCATGTCCGCGGTCGTGAAGACCTTGGGTCGCAGCGTGTCGTGCCACTGGCCGAGAAACGCGCGCGCCTGATCGGTGAAGCTCTTCTGGCGCGCGAGCCCGGTCCCTGCGATCTCGTTGAAGGTCTCCTGAACCAGAACCGCTGGACTCAGGAGGCTCGCGACGAGCACCAGACGCTGCTGGCTTGCAAGCCGCGCCTCGAACTCGTCGACGATGGGGATGACCTTGCTTTCGATCTCACGCTGCTGCGCAAAGAAGGCCGGCAGGAAGCCGCTCTGCATCTCCTCCGCTGCGAGCTCCGGGTGGTCTTCGTAGTAGTTCGCGAGCAGGTTGGCGCTTTCGCGCGATGCTTCGGTCGTCGCCGCTCTCATCTCACTGACGTAGGTCAGGCGAGACGGCGTGGGTGCCGCGCTGCTCACCAGGACGTTGAGGACGCCCGGAACGACGACCACGAGCATCAGCCAGATGCACGCCAGGATGACGGCGTTGGTCTCGGAACGACGACCCATTGCGCCCACCACTGCCACCACTGCCAGCCAGAACAAGCCGTAGGCGGTGGCTGTCACCAGCCACAAGAGGAACAGGGGCACCCGTCCACCGGAGGTGTCGGCAGAGACCGCAAAAGCCACCAGGGCGAGAAGGGCAAAAGGCCCGAGCACGAGCACGGCGCGCGCAGTCAGCTTGGCCTCCAGAAGCTGACGCATCGAAATCGGCTGTGTCATGGCGAGCGGTAAGGTGCCCTGCTCCTTCTCCGACGAGAGCAGATTGAAGGAGAGCGCAATGATCACCAGCGGCAGTAGATAGATCACCACGAAACTCAGGTCGAAGCGACCCGAGAGCAGAGTCAGCGGACTCTGCAGCTGGTAG
>JANQPS010000439.1 GCA_028285365.1 Thermoanaerobaculia bacterium
GAGTCGTGGGGGGACGCCGCGCCCACTGTCTCACACGCCGGACCGCAACCAGCAACTCGTGGGGTGGACGAGCGACTCGAGTGCGCTCGTCGCGTCCGAAGCTCACCGCACTGAACGATCTCTCTTCCTGGTACCGGTCGATGGCGGTCCGGTCCAGACCCTCACCGCGAGCGGCGATTCCTGGAAGCCGGGTGTCACCAGCGCCGCTTCGCTCGCCAAGCAGAGCTCAGACGTCGCCTTTGCCCATCAGAGCCTGGGAGTCGCCGTCGAGGTCTTTCGCAGCCGCACCGACTCCGGCGGCTCGCTGAGTACTCCTCGACAGGTCAGCGTGCTCTCCGAAGGGCTCGACCTCCCTCCCGTGGCCAAGACCGAAGTCATGCAGTGGACGTCGCCAGACGGCACGCCCGTCGAGGGACTTCTGACCTATCCGACCGACTATCGTGAAGGCCAACCCGTGCCCACGATTCTCAACGTGCACGGCGGCCCGGCCGGCGTGTTCTCACAGAGCTTCACCGGCAGCGCGAGCATCTACATGATCGAGGTGTTTGCCGAACGGGGCTACGCGGTGCTCCGCCCCAACCCTCGAGGTAGTACTGGCTACGGCAAGAGCTTCCGCTACGCCAACATCCGTGACTGGGGGTTTGGCGACTACGAAGATCTCGTTTCCGGTATCGACGTCCTGGTCGACCGTGGGATCGCTGACCCCGACCGCCTGTTCGTCATGGGCTGGAGCTACGGTGGCTACATGACGTCCTTCGTGATCACCAGAACCGAACGCTTCCGAGCAGCAAGCATGGGAGCGGGACTGCCCAACCTGGTCAGCATGGTTCACACGACCGACATTCCCGACTACCTGACGGCGCACATGGGTGGAGAGCTCTGGGAAGAGCTCGAGACCTATCAGAAGCACTCTGCGATGTTTCACCTCGAGAAGGTCACGACTCCGACCCAGATCCTCCATGGCGAACGCGACCTGCGAGTACCCCTCAGCCAGGGCCAGGAGCTCTATACCGGTCTCAAGCGTCTCGGTGTCCCGACCGAGATGGCGATCTATCCGCGCACCCCTCACGGTCCGCGCGAGCCTCGACTCCTGATGGACGTGACCCCGCGGATCCTCGCCTGGTTCGAACGGTTCATGCCGGCCGCCGAAGCGCCCAAGACCGCAGCGGGCAAGTAGAAAGAGGAAAGCCGACTCGACTCCTACTCACGATTCCCGTGACGACCGAGCGCACGCAGCCGCGCGACCGAGTCAGGTGCCCCAGGCGTAGCCCACCTTGAAGAACACCGTGTTGCCGGTCTCGATCAGACCCGAGCGGTCGAGATCGAGATAGGCCCCCGTGTAGCCGACGTAGAGGGCTGTCAGGGGGTTGATCTTGTAGGTGAAGAGGAGCTGGCCAAATACGTCGTCGACCTCTTCGTCGACCGGCCTGCTGAACAGGAGCGGGTTCCGGTTCACCGCGGTTCGCTGAACGATGGCGCGAACGAACGCACGCAGGTTGATCTGATAGACGAACCGCAGCTCGGATTGATGCGCCTCGAACAGACGGCCCTGCCCGGGCAGCTCCAGCTGCCGATACTCGTGGCTCAGACGTGCCTGGACGTGACGTCCGAGCTCGAGGCGCACGCTGGGATTCAGAGAAACCAGATCCCCTTGCCTGGCTTCGACGAAGTCGCCCCCAGGGCCAAGCTGCATCCCGAAACCGAATCGGACGTTGGCGGTGGGCTGGATCCCCCCTTCTGCCCACACTCTCGACTCGTCGATCTCGACGCCGCGAAAGGTCACGTCGACGAACTGGTAGCCGAACCAGAGTCTCGACTGGAGCGGTCCCTGGTACCCCACCCAGACGTCGGCGCGCTCTTCGAGGGGCTCGCCGTCACGGCGCTCGGTCCGTGCCGTCGAGGCGCTGAGCTCCAGCTCCGTGAACCAGTGGTCAGCGTCGCCGAACCACTCGTAAGAAGTCTCGCCGAGATACGCCCGATAGCCGACCCTCGGAACAAACCCCAAGTCCGCCCGGAAGTCCTCGCCGACGTCTTCGTAGACCACGACTCCCTTCCAGTGTCTTCCCTGGTGTCCGTAGCGGAGCAAAGCCATGTGGTCTTCTAGACGACCATGCTGCCGATCGGGATTCGAGCGGCCGCCCACGAGATCGTCGGGGTACTCGGTCGAAGAGGTCAGGAACTGAAAGTCGATGAAGTCGGCCGTCGTCATTCGCCACTTGCCGTCGACACCAACAACCCGGTTCGAGTAGCCCGTCGCGGACCGATCGGTGTAGACCATGCCCACGCTCGAAGCGCCCGGGAAGTCGCGCCGATAGCGCAAGACGGCGGCAGTGCTCTCGCGATCGAGTCGACCGAGCGAAGAACCTTCCGGCCCCGGCAGGAGAAACGTGGTCTGCTCGTCTTCGGCCACGAACACGCCCATCGAGTTGCGGCCTTCACGTCCCGTCAGCTTGAGGCCCCAGCGCGGGTCGGCCACCGAGCGCGTATAGACGACTCTCTGATGGGTCGAGAACGTGTCAGCCCCTTCGAGAAAGAAGGGGCGCCTCTCAGCGAAGAACAGTGAAAACTGCTGATTCACGTCGAGCTGTGCCTCGTCGGCCTCGACCTGAGAGAAGTCGGGATTGACCGTCGCTCCCAGGATCAAGCTCGGCGTAATCCCCCACTTCGCGGTCACTCCACCTTCGAAGTCCGGATCGTCACCCTCGAGCTCACCATCGGGAAAGCCGTCTCGGCTCTGGGTAGCGATTCCCGTGACCGTGGGTGTGATCTCGAGGTTGCGTCCAGGGTCGATGCCCTCGAATCCGACGAGCTCCGAGCTCTGGCAGATGCGACAGGGGTTGCTTCGATCGTTGGGATGAATGGCCATGCGCCGCCTGACCTCGCGCGGCTGATAGCGCCTGAAGTTGAAACCCCAGACCTGTTCGCCGCCTTGTCGCGGAAAGCGCAGTGCCCGAAAGGGAATCTCGACCTCGACGACAAAGCCATCGTCGACGATTCGCCCCGACGACGCCCACGTCGCGTCCCAAGACGAGTCTGAACGTCCTTCGAGCTCGGTGTAGCGCCGGTCGTTCTGAACGCCGAGTGCGTTGACGTCGAAGACGAGAGACGACTCCTTGTTGTTGAACGGATCGATCGACAGACCCACGACGTCGTCAGAGAAGCTCGCCGAGTCACGGTCCCTCAGTCGCGCCCGAATCTGGGCGGGATCGTCGTACGCGTGACAGCCGTAGTAGAGGTGGCTACTCGTGTAGAACATCTTGCACGCCGTCCGCACAGGCGGGGTGACGTTCTCTCCAGGATCGGTCTCGTACCCCAGCTCGAAAGACAGCGCCTTCTCCCAGACCAACTCGTCAAGAGTCGCGTCGAGCTTCACAGGGCCGTCGAGCTTGGGAATCTCGAACCGAGCTACGGCACCGAGGAGCTCGGGCATTGCCAACAGGGTTCCCAGCGTCACGGCGAGCGCTAGACGATTCTGGACTCGAAGCCACGGCATGGCCGCGATCATGGGCAACCCCTCTTCGGCGGTCAAGCGACTCGGACTCTTCGATGCCCCAGTCAGAGCTCATTGACGCACGAAAGCAGCGCAGACGCCGTCTGCCGATATATGCTGCCGCAGCAAAACAGGAGAGCGACGACGTGAACGCCGCACACGACCGACATCTGAAGCACCGACTCGCGCCAGACTCACTGGGGACGGGGCTCCACATCTTGACCGTCTTGCTGCTCTCCGCCGCTGCGGCCGACGCTCAATTTGGCCTGGTCGACGCTTTCGACGGTCGGTTGTTCGACGAGCCCATGCACCTCACCCATGCCGGCGACAGCACGCTCTACGTGGTCGAGAGGGCAGGCCGAATCTGGGAGATCGATCCCGGACAGGAGCCTGTCCTGTTTCTCGACATCGATGATCGTGTAGGCAGCATAGGAGGCGAGCAAGGCCTCTTCTCCACGGCTTTTCACCCGCGCTTGTCCAACAACGGCCTCTTCTTCGTGAACTACACCGACAACTCGGGCACCACGGTCATCTCGCGCTTCGAAGCCTCAGGTGCGCGCCCCGTCGCCAGCTCCACCGAGAGCATCCTCTTGGAGATCGAGCAGCCGTTCGAGAATCACAACGGCGGTCAGATCCAGTTTGGTCCAGATGGCTTCTTGTATGTCGGCATGGGCGACGGCGGCGCAGGGAACGATCCGCAGTGCGCGGGCCAGCTGACCGACTCACTCCTGGGCAAGATGCTGCGACTGGACGTCGACCAGAACACTTCGAGTGCTCCGTTCTTCGGTATTCCCGCGGACAATCCGTTCGCCGGTGTCGGCCCGTTTCGGGACGAGGTCTGGGCCGTCGGACTCCGCAATCCTTGGCGATTCTCGTTCGATCCCCAAAGCGGCGACCTGTTCATCGGAGATGTCGGCCAGTCGGCACGAGAAGAGGTCAACGTCCAGTCGAGCGCCTCTCCCGGCGGAGAGAACTACGGATGGAAGGTGATGGAGGGGAGCCTCTGCACCAACCTCTCCACCAATAGCTGCGACGTCGAGCCACCAGCCTGCAACGATCCCGCGTACACGCTTCCGCTACTGGAGTACAACACCGGTGACGACTGTGCGGTCGTGGGCGGTACCGTGTACCGAGGCGATTCCGTTCCCGCACTTCAGGGGCGCTACATCTACGGCGACTTCTGCTCGGGCCGCATCTTCCTTGCGAGACGATCGGGAGGCACGTGGAGACCTGATCAGCAACTCGATCTGCAGCCTGGCAACATCACGTCATTCGGCCAAGATGTCGACGGCGAGGTCTACGTCGTGACCAACGAAGGATCGGTCTTTCGTTTCACTGAAGCCGCGGAGACCGCCGGGCAGCTCAGCTTCGCGCTCACCGAGGTGTTCTTCGGTGAGGGCGCAGGTAACGCGACCGCAGTCGTCGAGCGCACGAACGGCGCAAGTGGCGCCGTCTCCGTGCGCTATCGGACGGTCGAGCGCACCGCCCTTTCAGACGTCGACTACGTGTCCGTCGACGGTCAGCTCGACTGGGAAGACGGCGACTCCTCCCCGCGCGAGATCGTCATTCCCCTCATCGACGACAGCATTGCGGAAGATCAGGAGTTCTTCAGGGTACGGATCGAGAGTCCTGGCGGTGGCGCGACACTCGGAGACACGGCACTCCTGGTTTTCATCGACGATGACGACGAAGGCGGCGGCCTCCCCTGCGTCGCCGGGGAATCGACGTTGTGCCTGAATGACGGCAGGTTCCGAGTCACGTCCACCTATCGCACGGTCGGCGGGGATGCCGGCGTCGGCCAAGCCGTCCCGCTGACGAACGACTCGGGTACGTTCTGGTTCTTCGACGCGAGCAACGTCGAGGTCCTGGTCAAGCTACTGAACGCCTGCGATCCCTTCGACGCATTCTGGGTCTTCGCCGCAGGTCTGACCGACGTGGAGACGACGGTCACGGTCACCGACACTCAGTCGGGAGCGATGCGCGTGTACGAGAACCCGCAAAGCACACCGTTCAGACCGATCACCGACACGGCGGCCTTCGAAACCTGCCCCTGACGCGCCAGGCCCGGTGACAGTCATGCGCGAGCGGGCGGTGGGAATCGGCTTCCGCTAATGGACCTGGTACCAGCGGCCTCGGGCCCGCTGACTCAGGACGACTCGTCGTCTCCCGAAGCGGTCACCGCCTGGAGGTGTCCCACCTGGGACAGTCGCTCCATGAAGTCCTCGCCGTAGACGTCTTCGGGCGCTGCGCGCACCGCCTGGTCCATGAACTCGGCGTCGGTGCCAACGAGGATTCGCCAGCGTTCGGCACGCACCCCCTCCAGGATGACTCCCGCGGCTTCTTCAGCCGTCATCGGCGCCTGCTCGCGAAACTCGCGATTGCGCTCAGCGACGGCGGCTCTGATCTCGTCGTCGCTGAGCTCATCGACTGCCAGTCCCTGCTGAGCCATTCGCAGACGAGCGGCATCGACCTCGACGGTCGGCATCTCGTGAGGCTCCGCCTTGCCGAGCAAGCGTCCACTGTTGGTCGCGATCTCGGTACCGATGTGGCCTGGCATCACCAACGAGACCTTCACATGCGGAGCATTCAGCCTGAAGTCGTTGATCAGGGCCTCAGAAAAGCCCTTGACGGCAAACTTGGCCGCGCTGTACGCAGTGTGAGCAGTGTTGTAGCCGAGCGACGCCCAGAAGCCATTGACGCTGCTGGTGTTGACGAGGTGCGCTTCGTCGCTGGCCATCAGCGCAGGGAGAAAAGCTCGGGTGCAGAGGTAGACCCCCGACCAGCAGATGGAGAAGGTCCGATCCCAATCTGCGCGGTCGTCCCGCACGAAGCTGCCACCGCCACCGATGCCGGCATTGTTGAAGAGCAGCTGGACAGAGTCGGTAGCGTGCGCGTCGAGGACCGCGTCTCGGAACTCGAGCACTTCGCCCTCGTTGGACACGTCGCACACATGGCTCGAGATGGTCACGCCGCGCGGATTCTCGGCAGCGCACAGCGCCAGCGTCTGCTCCATGGTCTCGGCGTTGACGTCGCAGACCGCTACCTCGCATCCCTCCCGTACGAGAGCCCGTGCCAGCTCGCGCCCCATGCCGGTACCGCCTCCCGTAACAACCGCCAACTTGCCTGAGAAGTCCTTCACGTCAGTGTCTCCGAGCGCCTTGGCGCGGTGTGTGAGCGCCTCAATCGGTAGCGGATTCTGGCTCGAGCGACTGGCTCGCCTCTGCAGCAGAGGGGCCAGGATAGAGGAGAGTCTGCTCCGTACTGACGTTCCCGTCCTCGAGCTCTTCTCTCGCGAACCAAGCCGGCTTGAATCGCGCCTTCGAGAACAGCTCGCGCGCCTGGTCCCGATAGTGAGGAGAGTCGGGCCGATCACTCTGCCCGATTGGCGGCTGAGTGTAGCTACGAATCGGGGTCGTCAGAAAGACGACTTCCGTCGACGTCTGACCACGCTCCCCCCAGCGGGTGAAGTCCTCGCGATGGGATCCGAAACCGATCGAGCGCATGGTGGCCATCCCCTCGCGCTGTAGCGAGCCCCCACCGACCGGCCAAGAGACTTCGTCGGACGCATCGAGCCTGCCGACCCTGAACACGTCTCCGAAGGTGGCATGCTCGCCCAGCCCCTGGTCCTTCGCCAACTCGACGGCCTGCTCGAAGGCCTGAACCAACAGCGCCTTGTCGTCCTCGTCGAGTGGCTGACGGCGATCCTCACCGGTCACCAGCAGGAGGTAGTCGTCAATCTTCTCGGACAGTCCGCTGACAGCGTCTCGACCAGCGACCTCGAGAAGCGCGTGACGCCATAGGTAGTACACGAGAGCACCTCGTGACTCCGCATCGGATCGCCCGTCCCAGCCTTCCAGCGCGGCAAAGAGATCACCCGCGGACTCGTCCAGGGTGCCGATCAACGGGGCCAGCTCCGCGATCCAACGCTCAGCCTGGTAGACACGGGTATCGAGTGCCAGTTCGAGTATCTCCTCTTGCGACCAAGGTTCGGTGCGCTCCGCCAGATGCGCCAGAGCGCTGGCTCCCCGCTGATGAATCAAGTGTTTGGGCTGGTTGTAGAGATACGTCTTGGTCGTCTCGGGAGCAAACGGGCTGTCCAACATCATCACGTCGGGTCCGATGTTGCAGTTCTGCATGCTGCCCTGAGGGGGATTGAGAACACTCATCAAGTCGTCGGCAGGATGAACTCCCAACCACTCGGTCGACGATGTCGAGCCGTCGACCGGCCGACTCCAGTCGTAGCCATCCGGTCTGATCGGCACCCGTCCAGTGCGCTGGTAGTAGATGTTGCCTGC
Source organism: Thermoanaerobaculia bacterium (assembly GCA_028285365.1). Lineage (GTDB taxonomy): Bacteria > Acidobacteriota > Thermoanaerobaculia > Multivoradales > Multivoraceae > JANQPS01. The sequence goes on from JANQPS010000439.1 coordinate 7,786, forward strand.
CGTATCCGCCACCATGACGTTCTGAGGCATGATCTGACGTACCTCGAGGGCCTTCTTGGCACCTTCGTAGTCGGCGGCCACCATGAACCAGTACTTCGACTCCAGGTAACCGATCTCGTCCTCGTAGGCCAGCGCTGCGGCATAGGCCTTGGCGCCAGACTTGGCGATCACTGGCCCGTGATGGGAGTAGCGAAACGTCCGCCTGCGGGGCTCCGCTTCACCCTTGACCGTGATCTCGACGTCTTTCAGCTCGAGATCCCGCCACTCCTCGTCATAGCGATAGCGCGTCTCGGACTCGTCGAGAGTGAGCTCGTAGACGTCAGCAGTGTCAGGACCTCCTGTCGTGTGCGCCCAGGCCACGTGATCGTTGTGTCCCAGGTTCACGTAGGGGAATCCGGCAGTCGCGAAGCCGCTGATGTGGATATCCCCGGCGTGGAGGCGCACTTCCCAGTAACGCTGACGTCCGAACCAGGAGAGGTGCGGATCGATGACGAGGGCGGCAGCTCCGAACGTCGTTCGAGACGGCGCAATGGCGATCTCGTTGGAGGCACGAAAGTCCACATCGAAGCTGGGCTGCAGGCCGATCTCTCTGAGATCGGAAGCGGCCTGACCCGCGGGCCAGCCCCAGATGAACTGACGCGAGAATGCCACCGGCATGTAGCGGTCGACGGGCTCGCTTCCCCACCACTCCGGCACCTCTTCCGGATGGGCCGCCATGTAGTCGTTGATTCCGGCAACAAAAGCTTCGATGTGACGCCGAAGCTCCGGGTTGAGCTTTTGCTCGTAGAAACGTTGCGAGGTCCCGTAGTGATCCCACATGCGTGACTCGAAGTCGGAACGCACCCAGCGGTCATCGTCTCCAGGCCCGAACGCCTCTGCGTAACGTCCGAGCCCCAGGAGGTAGTTCTTGAGCACTTGCTCGAGGCGATCTTCGGCCTGCGCCCAGCCCGAGGCGTAGAGTCCCGCCTGCGCACTTTCGGCGTAGATATGCGGGATACCCCAGACGTCACGAAAGACGGACACCGGCTCGCCTTCGGGAGCGCTGCACGCCAGACTCACGCACAGGCACACCGCTGCGAGAGCAGCTCGTCTCTCGGCCTTCGAGCGGTCACGAAACATGACGCTCGACCGTTCAGCTTCCGACAGTTCCAGGCGACTCTTCAGCGTTTCATTCATCACAGCGGTCCGGTATCGATCTCTCTGAGGTTGCTGATCGCATAGATACGCAGGCCAGGATAGTCCGCCTTGCCGCTTGGCGACCTCGACACCTGCCTGTAGAGGATGCGCTTGGGAGCCTTGTAGCCCGCAAGGTGCCGCTTGACGAGGTCGATCAGCTCACGCTCTTCGATCTCGATACCGTCCGACAGCTCGACGACGGCGACAACGGCCTCGCCGAATCGATGGTGTGGGACTCCGACGCACACCGCGTCGACGACGCTCTCGTGGAGCTTCAGGATCTCTTCGACTTCTTCGGGAAAGACCTTCTCGCCACCCGTGTTGATGCACCCGGAACCCCGACCGAGGAGCCTTATGGTGCCGTCGGGCTCCACTGTGGCCCAGTCCCCAGCGATGGCGTAGCGAACGCCGTCATAGGTTACGAAGGTCTCGGCAGACTTTTTCGGATCTTTGTAGTAGCCCAGCGGTATCGGGCCCGCGACCGCCAGCCTTCCCGGATCATCGGTTCCCGGCTGCAGTTCCTTGCCATCCTCGTCGAGAACCCTGGTGAACTCGCCGAGCTCGAAACTCGCCGTGCGGGTGGTCTGATCTCCGGTCGAGAGTGCGGCTCCGATGCCGATCGACTCGGACGATCCGAGGTTGTCTCTCAAGACCATGTCCGAATGATGTCTCAGCAGGCCGTACTTGACGTCTTCACTCCACATCACGCCAGAGGACACCATGACCTGGAGGCTCGAGATGTCCCAACGATCCGGTTCTTCGTCGAGGGCGTCGAGGAGCGGACGAGCAAAGGCATCACCGACGATGGCCAGGCTCTGGACCCGTTCTCGCTCGACGGCGTCGAGTATGGCGATCGGATCGAAGCGACGGCCGGGCAACGTGACCACGCAGCCGCCTCCGAACATCGCGCCGAGTGCGCTGACCATACCGGTGCCGTGCATGAGAGGACACGCTGGCAGCACGATGACCCCGGCTCCGTCTTCAGCCTTCTGCGCGACCACGGACTCTGCTCCCGAAGCGAGGTCGTAGGGAGTGAGCGGCTCGACGCGACGACGGTTGAGCAGCGCCAGAAGATCACCCTGCCGCCACATGACTCCCTTCGGAAGGCCGGTCGTGCCGCCGGTGTAGAGCAGAACGAGATCGTCCTCATCCGTGTCCCAGCTCAGTTCGAGACCGCGCCCGCCGCTTGCAAGGGTCTCGTAGTCGTGAGCCCAGGATGGCAAGGGAGTCGCACCGGAGCCGACGCGCACCCAGGCTTTGATCGTCTGCAGGCGACCGCGAATCGCCTCGACCATCTCCTGAAACGTCTCGTCGAAGACCACGGCTGTGGCGTCAGCGTTCTCCCAGAGATCCACCAGCTCGTTCTCGAGATAGCGGTAGTTCGTGTTGACCGGCACAAACGAAGCCTTCATGCACGCATAGAAGGACTCCATGTACTCGGGGCAGTTGTAGAGATACTGCGCGACCTTGTCCTGACGCTCGAGGCCAAGCGCCACGAGCCCGCGGGCAAGGGAGTCTGATCGCGCCTCGGTCTGCTCCCAGGTCAACCGACGGCTGCCCTGAACCTGCGCCAGGCTCTGTGGGTGCGCGCGGCCGTTGAGCGCGATGACGTCCGCAAGGCTCCAACCCATGATGGCCCCAATCCGGCGCTCCAAGGAGCACCGCCCCAATTCTTCACCTGATCAGCGCCCCATCCCGACGGCGGTTTGGCGAAGGCTAAGCTAGTTGACGATGGTGCCGAAGATCAGCTGGCCGACCGCACAGCCAGGGTCGCCGTCGTCACCGACGAGAGACTCCCAGCCGTGGCCGTCGACCGAGTTCACCGCGAGGCACCTACGATGAGAAGACACTAGCATCGTTGGACGGTGCCTGGACCGCTCAGGCACGCCTCGGTCGAACCAACACGAGAGGAAGGCTCAAAGAGTGGCCGCCACCTACGAAGACCGCGTCGTCGGACCAGCAACCACCGTGCTACTGGGTGCCGACAACGGCAAGTACCCCGACGCCAACTCACTCCTGGTCCAGGGAGCTGAGCGAACCGTTCTGCTCGACGCTGCACTCGGAGTCTTGCCGCGCACCGATCGACTGCCCGAGATCGACGCCGTCCTCCTCACCCATGCACACGAGGATCACCTTCCGGCTCTGCACCGGTTCCCTCATGCCGAGTGTTGGGTGCACGAGGCCGACCGCTTTGCGATGAGCACGCTGGACGACTTCATCGACCTGTTCGGCATCGCTCCCGAGAGACGCGAATCGTTCGGGCAAATGGTCACCGAGAAGTTCCACTTCGTTCCGAGGCCCGACAGCCTCGGTTTCGAGGACGGACACGTCTGGCACCTGGGTGGCGGTGTCCGGGTCGAGGCCATTCACGCACCGGGACATACCGCCGGGCACTGCATGTTCAAGGTGGAGCCCGACTCGGTCTTGTTCCTCGGCGATGTCGACCTCTCGTCATTTGGCCCGTTCTATGCCGACGCTTTCGCGGACATCGACGACTTCGCGCGAACCATCGAACGCGCAGCCTCGATCGACGCGAAGACCTACGTCAGCGGCCATCACAAAGGCATCATCGAGAGCCGAGAGCAGTATCTCGAACTGATCCGGCGCTACGGGGCGGTGATCGACAGGAGGGAACAGCGCCTCGTGGACTTCCTCTCGGAGCCCAGGACACTCGAGCAGATCGCCGAGCACCGTCTGGTCTACCGGCCGCAAGACGACGGGCCTGGGATTCCCAACGTCGAAGCGGTAGCTGCTCGCAGGCACCTGGCTCGGCTGCGACGGTCCGGGCGTGTGAACGTCACCGAGGACGGCAAGTACTCCGCCACCGAATGCTGACAGCGCTCACACTTTGGCCCCAACTCTCCGGAGACGTTCGTCATGAGGTCATCTGCCTTGCGCCCAATACGGCTCTTGATTCTGGTGTGTCTGGTCATGACTAGCTCCACCGCCTTCTCGCAAACGTCAGGCTCGAAACCGCGCATCCGCGATCTCGGCATCTCGCCGGGCGTCTTGCCAACGGGCCCTCTCAACGCGATCACCGACGTCGACGGGGTCCAGGTCGGCCACGTCTCGATCGTCGACGCCCCGAACGTACACACCGGGGTGACCGCCATCCTCCCCCACGACCGAAACCTGTTCCGCAACAAGGTTGCCGCAGCCGTCCACGTGGCCAACGCCTTCGGCAAGGCTGCCGGTTTCCTGCAGGTTCAGGAGCTCGGCCGGCTCGAAACACCGATCGTCCTGACCAATACCCTCAGCGTCGGAACCGCGCTCGAAGCGGTCGTGCGCTGGACACTCGCGCAACCCGGCAACGAGGACGTGCGTTCGGTCAATGCCGTGGTTGGCGAAACCAACGACGGCTATCTCAATGACATCCGGACGCCCAGCATTACGGCCCAAAACGTCGTCGCAGCAATCGAACAGGCAACGGGCGGTCCTGTCGACGAAGGAGCTGTCGGAGCCGGTACCGGCACGATCGCCTTCGGGTTCAAGGGCGGCATCGGCACCGCGTCACGGCAGCTCCCGGAGTCTCTGGGAGGCACGACTCTCGGCGTCCTGGTGCAAAG
>JANQPS010000469.1 GCA_028285365.1 Thermoanaerobaculia bacterium
GACGTCCGAACGGGTGAGCCGTTGTGGGTCTGGGACGCCGGCTGGCCACCACCGGTCGAAGCACTGGCTGCGTCAGACACCAAAACGATGGGATCCGAAGCTCCAGACTCGCTCCAGCGCGAGCTCGTGCCAGGTTCTCCGAACGCCTGGGCGCCGCTGTCTGGAGACGACGATCTTGGCCTCGTCTACGTGCCCACGGGGAATCCCGCACCCGACTACTGGGCAGCTCATCGCGAAGGCGTCGATCGCTACGGCAGCTCGATCGTCGCTCTCGACGCGGCCAACGGCGAGATGCGCTGGAGCTACCAGACTGTCCATCACGACCTCTGGGACTTCGACGTGCCCGCTCAGCCTTCACTTTTCGATCTGAGACGAGACGCTCGCACGGTTCCGGCACTGGTCCAGGCCACCAAGATGGGGTTCCTGTTCGTTCTCGATCGACGGACCGGAGAACCGCTCTACGAAGTCGAAGAGCGACCGGTCCCACAGACAGACGTGCCCGGGGAGATCACGTCCGCGACCCAGCCCTTCCCGACCGAGATCGAGTGGCTGGTTCCGACCGAGCTCCGTGCCGAGGATGCGTGGGGCTTCACGCCCATCGACCGAGGCGCCTGTCGAAGACGACTGGAACAGCTGCGCTTCGACGGCATGTACACGCCGCCCACCCTCGAAGGATCGCTCATGTATCCGGGTAACGCCGGCGGCAGCAATTGGGGCGGCGTGGCGGTCGACCCCGAACGTGGCCTCGTGATCGCCAACACCATGGACCTCGCCTGGTCGGTCACGCTGTTCGAACCGGATCGACTCGATGAGCTTCGGGCCGCCTTCCCCGACGCCGAGTTCTCGCCTCAGCGCGGCACTCCCTACTACATGATGCGCGAGATGCTGATGTCGCCTCTCGGTGTGCCGTGCACGCCACCGCCCTGGGGAACGCTGGCGGCCGTCGATCTCGGCAGCGGTGACATCTCGTGGCAGGTTCCTCTGGGTACGATTCGCGACCTCGTGCCCGGGCCGGTCACCTGGCGCCTCGGCGTCCCCAACCTCGGTGGTCCGGTGGTGACGGCGGGTGGCGTCGTGTTCATTGGGGCCGCGGTCGACGATTACCTCCGCGCCTTCGACGTGGAGGACGGCACCGAACTGTGGCGCGGCCGTCTTCCCGCTGGCGGCCAGGCGACCCCGCTCACCTATCGGCTGACTCCGTCGTCGCGCCAGTTCGTCGTGATCGCGGCCGGCGGCCACGGCCGAGCAGGAACGACTCTAGGCGACGCCGTTGTCGCTTTCGCCCTACCCTGATCTTCCCGTGGGTTACCTGGCACCTTTGTAAGGTGCTCGGGGGATGGGACTTGCGGGTAGGGAGCTGCGCTGTCCAGCTCCTCGCACCATAATCCCTGCATGCAGCCGACCTTCCACTGGCAAGACTGCGAGGAGACCCTGAGAAGGCTCGACGACGACTCGCGTCTGACCCTCGAGCCCAAGCGGCGCTTCTTCGAGAACGAGACCGTCCGAGTGCGTCCGCCGCTCGTGTTTCCGCTCCCGACGGACTGCGGGTCGTTGTCCGACTATCTCGAGGCCATACCGTCGGAGCCCGCTCGACACTGTTTGATCCTGATGCAGGCTGGAGCGGTGACCCTGGGCCGTTTCGCGGGTGCAGAGCCGCTGGCAAAGAAGAGCCTCAAGCGCTACGTGGTGCGCGGCAAAGGCAGGGCGCAGCCGGCTTATCTCAAGACCAAAGGCAAGTCTCGCTACGGCTCGCGCCTGCGTCTTGCCAACGCCCGCCGCTTGCTGGTCGAGACCAACGAGAAGTTACACGAGTGGGAGACCGAGTTCGGACCGGCGGACTGGATCTACTACAGCTGTCCGGTGCGTCTCTGGCCAAGCCTCTGGGAGGCCACTCCTGCACCACCGTTCGATCGCGCCGGACCGCTCGTTCGGATCCCCCTCGACCTGCCCCGCCCGACGGTCGACGTGCTCCTCCGTACCTACCGGTCACTCGAGTACGGACGAATCGAGACCAAGGAGTAGGCCCTGCGATCGCCAGCTCCCGCGCGAGTGCGCAGACGCATCAACTGCACTCCTCTTCGAAGGAGTCTCCCAAAGACCGACAGAATCGTTCGTGATCGTCAAGGAGCGGTGCTGACGAGAGCCTCGAGCGCCGTGGCCTCGGCTTCGCGGCCCGCTGCGCGCAGCAGCTTGGAGTAGCCCAAGCGACTCTCGTTCAGGGACTCCTCGTTCACCGGAGACTGCTCCTCGTGAATGGCAAGAGCACGCTCGTAGAGAGGTTCTGCGTCTGCGTACCGGTCCCTTTCCATCAGGACGATCGCGAGCTTCTCGAGGCTCCCGGCCACGGTAGCGTGCCGGTCTCCAAGCGTCTTCTCACGGATGCTCAAGGCCCGCCTATGAAGGTCTTCAGCTTCACCGAGACGACCTCGAACCCGGTAGCTCTCGGCCAGATAGCTGTCCGTGGTCGCAACCACGGGATGTTCAGAACCGAACGCACCTTCCTTGAGCTCGATCGAGCGCTCGAGGGAGGCCCGCGCCTCCTCGTACCGACCCTGCTCACTGGCAATCACTCCGAGCCCGTCGAGGATCAGAGAGTTGTTGGGGTGATCTGGACCCAGCGCCCTTTCGAAGATTTCGAGCGCGCGCCGATAGGGTGCCTCCGCATCGCGATAGCGACCTTGCTCCTGGTAGAGCCAAGCCAGGTTGCCAAGGCCCTGAGCGTAGGTTGGGTGTTGTGGCCCGAGCGTCTCCTCCTGAATGGCGAGACAGCGCAAAAAGAGGTCCTCAGCCTCCTCGTAGAAGCCCTGGCTCGTCAAGGCATTCGCGAGGTTGAACAGACTGCTGGCCAGGTCAGGATGATCTGGCTCGAGAGTCGCCTCGCGAATCGCGAGAGCGCGCCGTAGCACCAACTCCGATTCGGAGTATCTCGTCTGCGCGTGATAAAGCGCGCCGAGAGCGGTTAGGCCGCGAACCAGTTCGGGATGATCCGGCCCCAAGGCCTTTTCCAGGATCTCGAGTCCACGCCGATGGAGCGGCTCCGCAGCCTCGTATTGCCCCTGGCTCATCATGAGGTAAGCCAGGTGGTTGAGGCTCGAGCCGACGTCGGGATGGTCGGGTTCGAGCTGCTCTTCTCGGATCTCCAAGGCTCGCTCGAAGAGGACACTCGACTCTTCGAGCCGACCTTGCTGAAACCGCAGCTGCCCAAGCGTGTCGGCAACCGACGCGACATCCAAATGCCGCTCGCCCAACTCACGCTCTCGCGTTGCGAGTGCGTCTTCCAGAAGTGGCTCGGCCTGCTCGTAGAGTCCAAGCCTCTCGTAGACCTCACCGATCGTCACCATGAAGCGCGCTCGGGTGAGCGGCCGGTTCTCGAACTCGGTCCGGAACTTCTCCGCCCCTCGGTCGAGCAGTTCGCGCGCGGTCACGGTGTTGCCTCGGGCCGCGCCCGGATCGGAGACCTCGAACAGGCTCTTGAGGAATTCCGAGATCTCCTCGGTCTCTTCGAGCGCTAGCTGTGTAGCAGCCGTTTGCTCGTTTGCGCGCTCCGCTTGCCGTTTGGCCCGCTCCAGATTCACGAGGGTTCCCGTCAGACCCATGAGCAAGCTCAACAAGAGCAAGCTTGCCGTCGCTACCAGCCCCCGTCGTCTCCGCACAAACTTGCCCACCCGGTAGCTCAACGACGGAGGACCGGCTTCGACGGGCTGATCCCGCAGATATCGATCGAGATCAGCGGCGAGCGCTGCGGCCGATGCGTAGCGTTCTCGACGATCCTTGGCGATCGCCTTGAGCACGATCCAGTCGAGATCGCCACGAAGACGCGTAGCGATCGAGGCTGCATCGAGACTTCGAGCTTCTGCAGCCCGCGACTGCCTCATCTCGTCGAGGTGCGACCACATGACACTGGGTTCAGTCGGCTCTTCTTCGGTAATCCGTTGGAGCACCTGAACGAACGGGAGTCCTTCAGTTGCAAAAGGCCGCACACCGACCAGCAGTTCATAGAGCGAGACGCCCAGGGAGTAGACGTCTGACCGAGTGTCGACGTCCATGTCCGATCCGGCCGTCGATACTGCTTCCGGAGAGAGGTAGGCAGGAGTCCCGATGACCTGCTCGCCGGTAATCAGCGTGCCGTCGACCAGCGGTTGGTCGACCGCTTTTGCGATCCCGAAGTCGAGAACCTTGGGAACGCCGCGACCGTTCTCTTCGGTCACCAGAATGTTCGACGGTTTGAGATCTCGATGGAGTACCGACTTCTCGTGAGCATGCTGGACGCCGTCGCAGACGGCCTGGAACAGCTCGATCCGCGCTCGGATTCCGAGCCGGTTGCGATCGCAGTACTCGGTGATCGGCACTCCGTCGACCAGCTCCATGACGAAGTAGGGAATGCCCGCATCCGTAGATCCGGCGTCGTAGAGCCTCGCCACGTTGGGCTGACTGAGACGAGCCATCGCCTGGCGCTCAGCCTCGAAGCGGACTTGAAGCTCACGCTGGTTCAGCCCGCCGCGTAGCATCTTCAGCGCAACACGACGCTTGACCGGCTCCGTCTGCTCGGCGAGGTAGACCACACCCATACCACCCTCGCCAAGCCGGCGGAGGATGCGGTACGGCCCTATCTGGCCAGGATCTTCGAGACCCTGTGTGTGCGCTCCGGGGAACGGACTCGCATCCGGGCCAGGAACGGTAGTCGCCAGCGACCTGCCTTTTCTGTCAGAGAACTCTTCGTTACCCAACCTGTTGATCCTCGGCCCTCGATTCGAGACGCAAACAGCCCACCTCAATACTCAGCTTCGTCGTCCCCAACCCTAGCCCCCGAGAGCTGCTAAGTCACTATTTTTCAGTATCTTGCGAAGGGCAACGCAGACCTGAGGGCTCATCGCGGGCCAGATCTCGGTGGGTGACACCGCAGGTTCGCGGATCAGCGTCCACTGGGACTCCCCGGCACTCCTGAGACGGTGGGCCATCTGGCCCGAGCCCTACTCGCGAGTCATCCGCCAAAAGCATCGCAACAGGGCCACGAGACCAGCCACGAGCCCCACACCCATTGCGCAGGAGGTGGCGATAGCGTGACGGACCTGTCTGGACGAACTTGCCGAGGTGCCAGGGAACCCACGGGGGGCCGCGGATCCGGTCCAAGGGGACTCGGTGCCTAGCTAGGACTCTACGAAAACACGACGTCCCACGCGATGCCACCGCTTTCGAAACCATCGGAGAAGCAGGGCGCATGCGCAAACGCAGTTTCTGTGAAGTTGTCGATCGACCCCGCTGGACTCGTTCGCGACCAGACGAAACCTGTTTGGAAGTCTTCGACCGTTATGGTGAACTCCACGTCGGTCTGAGACCCGATGGAGACGTCAAACGACCCGCACCGTTCGCGGATCGCAAAGACGACCTCAGCGCTGGTCGCCGAGAAAAGGGCGAAGGCACCCGAGTGATCAGTGAGGCGGTAAGCCGTCGCTTGACCGCTGCCTCCTCCGCTCGTGAAGTCGAGGAAGACCCGGAATCGCTCACTGATCATGCAGAGCCTCGTCGCATCTTCGATGCAGAAGAACCCGGCTTGGTCGTGACGGACCTGATCTCGTGGTGCTGATGCACCGGCCAGGTCTCTGGCTACATCAGGCTGCCCAAGGAGAGGGGCGACTCCATGCACGCCAGCCGCAACTGGGCCCATCGGGCAATCGAAAGCGTTGGTGTCCAAAAAACTCGACTGAGTCCCCACGGGATCGAAATAGGTACGGACCTGACCTGTCGACAACAGCACGACTCGAGTCGTCGTCGCCAGCGTTGACAGCGAGCCGCCGAAGAACCAGATCTTGCCGTTGACCGCGCAACCGTCGATCACCCTGTGCCAAACCTCGGCATAGCGACGATCATCGAAGCTGAAGTAGTCGTGCGCCGCGATCGGGCTGGGAAAGGTGTTTGCCAGACCGGCTGACGTCCCAATCGAATCAGTGTAGTCGACGCTGACAGCCACGTCTGTGGTCGGACATGCCACCGTGTCGGAAGGCACACACGGACCTCCGGGCCCGGGCGCCTCCGCACCCGCGACCCCGAATGGCGACGGGGGCCCGATCGAGCTCAGGAAAAGAATGCCAGCGCCGAGAGGAGTCCACATTTCAGGTCCTTTCTCTTGTATCCGATACAAACGGCGACCGGACAGCCCGAAACGTTACTTAGTGATCGGGATTTGTCGATCGACGAACCTGTCGACGTTTGGGCCTCCGGACAGGGCATCGCAAGCCCGGGAGGACCAAAGAGCACGATCACCCCTATACCCTAACGACCCAAGCGGCCGCAAAAGCCCGGTGGCGGGGGTGGTGGTTTCCGGCGAAGTCCACCCGCTACACGTCGCCACCGCAGACCAACACGCGCGTAAGTCTCTGCCAGCCAGGACTTTGAAGAGGTGCCAGGGAACCCACGAGATGACGATGGGATCCCGCCAAGCGACGACGAGCTGCGCTTCTCGACCTTTCGAGTTATCGCCGGAGGTCGGAGTCCGACGACGTACAGGCCCCCTCGAAGAGGTCAGGCGGAGCGCCACCCTGCACGGCTAGTCTCAGGGACCACGCGCATGGTGTCGCCTGGCCTACACGATCAGGATGAGCCGTCGATTGGTCGCTAGACTGGCGCGATCAGCGCAGCCGCGACTCGCGGGCCAGTCTGAGGCTCGACACTGGCGGGGCGCGTAACAGAGCCGGTGATTCGACACTCGCGAAACTGAGATCAGGACATGGACTTTCACTGGATTGCCATCGCGCTGGGCGACGTCGTCTGGATCTCGATCGCGTTTACCCTCGGCCTGCTCTCCCGGTCAATCGGTCTCCCCCCTCTGGTCGGATTCCTCGCGACCGGCTTCCTGCTCAACGTGTACGGCATCACTACCGGCGAGATGCTCGACAAGCTCTCGGACCTCGGCATCACCCTGCTGTTGTTCACGGTTGGCCTCAAGCTCAACGTC
>JANQPS010000819.1 GCA_028285365.1 Thermoanaerobaculia bacterium
TGGAGCCAAGAGGGCGGTAGCGCACAGGCCAAGAAGGATCCAGGGTGCGGTGTGATCGACGACAGCACCGGTTCCGGTGATCATGGCTTTGCGAAAGCGTTCACCATACGTCGCGGCAGCCTCTGCCGGATGCTCATCACTGGAAGCAGGAGTCGCCTCGAGCCTGCCTCCGACCCACCAGCCGACCAGAAGGGCCGCGACCCCGGCCGTGACCAGACGCAGCACGGTGACGTCGAGACCAAGTAGCGGGATGGACAGGAGTAGAGCGTCCAGACCGAGCTCGGGTGTGGCAACCAGAAAGGCCATGGCCGCAGCTGGAGGTGAACCTTTGGCCACCAGCTTGCGGTACAGGGGAACCACGCCGCAGGAGCAGATCGGGAAGCGAAGCCCAACCAACATGCCCCGACCCGCTTGGGCCAGTTTTCCTCCACTCCCGAGCGCCCTGATGGACGCCGAGGGGACAAATGCGGAAAGGAGACCTGCAAACAGATACGCCAACAGCAGGGCCGGCGCGCTCACGGCAGCAAGGACAAACAGCTGGTCCAGAAACGGTGCCTCATGTTCGCCATGCGCCTCGGGTAGCACCGCAACGATCAGTAGCAGCGCAAGGGCGATCAGTCCCCCTGAGCCCTCGGCCTGCGGTTTGCCGTCTTTTGCCGTGGCCTCACCACGATGGATGACCACATGGACCAACGAACCCCCGACAACCGCCTGGTACAGCTCGAGGAGTTCCGACGATTCCAACAGCTCGGCTACGGCTGTCCCAGCGTTGAATCCCAGCACCGTGGCCACCATGAGGGAGGCGAGGGCAACCACGCCGGGAGCGGGTCCGGCCACCCTGCTCGCCAGCCACCACACAGCGATTCCCACCGGGATCCGGTGAAGGATGATGGCAAGCGCCAGAGAGATGTCCGTATCGGAGACCGTGGCCAGCGCTGCACCGTCCAGGGCGGCGTGAATGGCCAACCCGGTGATTCCCAGGAGGAGTCCCCAGTGGTCGGCACGCCCCTGACCAACCCGGCTGACGTGCTCAAAGACCAGGGGAAGAAGGAACCCCACCAGCAGCGCGCCCAGCAGCGCGACGTTGCGTTCCTCCATCGCATGCGGCACGAAGTGCAGGAAGATGAGGCCCGCTATCGAGACGACCACAAAACCGTCCAACCCTGCGGCCAAGGCCGGGAGCTTGCGCAAGCGCCCGAGCATGGCAGGCCCCAGCGCCAGAGCGCCCAGCGCGATGAAGAGATAGCTCATATTCAGGTATGCGCACCGGGCGCCGCGTCATGGTTGGCCACGGCGAAGTAGCGTACCGCAGGCCGATCCCGTTGAGGCACCAGATCCGACAGACGCTGGGGACCACGCTGTCAGCGCCTGAGCCGAAAACGCCGCAACTTGGGAGGTTGCGACGGGTCTCGAGGATCAGGCGAGAACTACCGGACCGTGATCGTCGCAGTGATCGCCGTGAGGATGGTGCAGATGCCCGTCGACGAGGTAGTCGACGTGATCCCCGTGGGGTACTGCAGGGTGCCCGCAGCCGGGGCCGTGAACGTGGTCTGCGTCATGGCCAGTGCAGTCGTGCGGGGCGCAGCAGTCTGGATTGGCTTCCGAGACCTCAATGACGTGCTCGTCGTAGTGATCCTCGTGAGCACAGTGGAGGTGTCCGTCATGCAAGTAGCCAACGTGGTCACCGTGCTTGATGGCGACGTGCCCGCAGTCGGGACCGTGCTGGTGGGTATGGTTCTCGTGAATCTTGTGCGTCATGGTGATCTCCTGATCATGAGGGGATGGAGACGTCAGGGTCGGCATGGTCGAGCACGTTGCGGACCAGTGTCTCCACGTGGGCGTCTGCCAATCGGTAGAACATGTCTCGCCCGTTTCGCCGTTTTGCCACGAGGTTCTCATTGAGGAGAACACGGAGTCGTTGCGACGTCGTGGACATCTCCGCATCCATCAGACGGGCGATCTCCGAGACCTGAAGCTCTCCGCGAAGCAAGAGCTCGAGGATTCGAAGCCGCGCGGGGTCACCTCCGGCTCGCAGCATGCCGGCTGCCCGGTCGATGACTGACTGCGAGGTGTGACCACCACCTCTTCGATCTGAAGAACTCGAACTCACGAATAGTTCACCGATTGAACAGTTATTCACTTCATGAATTGATCATATGTCTCAATCTGGCTAGACACAAGGCGTCTTTGACGGACCCGCTTCTCTCGTTGGATGGTGCTCCTGCCACCGATCCTGGTGCCGTTGACGCAACCATTCGGCGAATGACACCGGCCCCGTTCGGCGGGTTTGTCCGCCCGGCCCGTCCGCCCCTATGGCACGACGACCTTCACCATTCTCTTTCTGATGGCAACGATCGTCACCTGGAACGTCAAGCTGGACTTACCGGATACGTGGGTCGGCTCGGGCCGGTGCGCGAAAAGCGCGACCCGCACGCCGGAAGTACAGCTAGCCGATCCGCAGCGGGCTCGAGCCGGGCCCCTGGGAAGCTCGGACCTCCGCCGTGGCCCCCAGTCGTTCGTCGTAGTCGCGACTCTCGACCGTGTCCACGTAGTGCCAGTCGCAGCGTACCTTCTCACGATCGACGGTCAGCACCATGTAGCCGCGATCCCGGGTGTTGGCGAAGCGAAGGTTCGGGTTGACGCTCTGCAGCCGGGAAACGAGTCCGTCTGAATCGGGGAAGCTGCGCTCCAGGCCTGGCGACGTCACCGAGGTGGTGCCCAGCTCCACACCGTACTGCCGGCCTTGCCGGTCGACCAGGTCGAAGGCCCAGCTGTTGTGGGTGTCACCGGCGAGCACGACGACGT
>JANQPS010000494.1 GCA_028285365.1 Thermoanaerobaculia bacterium
AACCGCCCCGCCGAGGCCGGAGTTCGGCCCCGGCCACGGGGTCGGGGCCATGCTTGACCTACCGGCTGTCGGTCCCGAGTTCCCCTGCGAGCGAGCTCCACAAGTCGCGTCGGTCGCGGACGGCACCGCGCCGAGCTCGGATAGGGCAGACTCGAGGTCGGCCATCGTGCGATTCCTCTCAGTAGCTAGGCACTCCTGAGAATCGCACGGTGGCCACCAACACCTCGGGCGATCAGGCGGCCGATCTACACCACATGGTGGGACTCACCCACTGGTGATCCCGGCATATCTGCATGCCGCCTGGGCCGATGGGGAGCAGTCAGTGGGGATGACGGCGATGGGCTATGACCTTGAGCGTAGCGCCCCCGGTCGGTTCGTCAGCCGCTGACCGCAGCGGGCTCACGAGCCTCTCCCGCCAGGTCCGTGCGTGAGTTCGTCAAGCGCCGCAGTCCACTTCTCGAGCTCGGGATGTCTGTACGGGAGCTGCGAAGTTTCGTCGATGGTCGCACTGAGTATTCTGATCGACTGCGAGACGTCGCCAATCTTGAACAGGGTGTGCGCCACGTTCGCTTGCGATGTAAGGGTGTCCGGGTGTGTTGGTCCGAGGTTTTCCTTGCGGAGTCGGAGCACTTCCTCACCGAGCTCCAGCGCCTCTTCATATCGCCCCGACTCCTGGTAGTAGACAGCGAGATTCGCCGAAGACATTAGTGAATGAGGATGCTCGATCCCGAGAACCTTCGCCTGCACAGCGATCACCTGCTCGGTCTGCGATATGGCTTGGTCAAAACGAGAGCTTCCGCCATAGGCAGCCGCCAGGTTCGTTTGAGAAGCAAGGGTGTCCGGGTGAGCTGAACCAAGCACTCTTCTCCGCCGTTCTAGTGTCTCTTGACTCAGCTCGATTGACTCCTCTACTCTGCCGACATGATGGTAGAGGAGGCCGAGATTGGCTGCCGCCGTTAGCGTGTCCGGATCGTCCTCACCGGAGACGGCTTTCCGTTGACCAACGACCCACTCAGCCGTGCGGATGGCTTCGTCTGCGTCACCAGATTCGTAGAGCAAGACTGCATGTCGCGCCTTCATGGCTAGCAAGTCGTGTCGCAGATCTCGCACGATCCTAGTCATGTTGCTGACAACTTCGCCGTTCGACTGAAGGGCCTCGGCGATGAGCCCTTGATCGCGCAACGCAATAGCAAGCGCTGAGCGACGCTCAAGGGTTTCCCAATGATCATCGCCCAGGAGCGAAGCTGACGCAGAAACGACCTGCGCGCCGAGCTCGGCGGCCGCCTTGGGACGCCCTGCATGACGGTATGCAACCGCTAGGTCCGAGAGCGAAGCAAGAGTTCGTGCGTCCTGCTTGCCGAACTCCGCCTCAGCGTATCGACTGCCGGTCTCCAGGAGGCGAGTAGCCGCGATGGGGTCGCCGGATGCAAGTAGTGACGACGCACACGAGTTGTGAATCAGCCAGACGTCTCCAGCCGCGTCCGGAAGTCCCGCGCCGGTTGCCATTGCAGAGATCGCGTGGGGAAGTAGACGCTGGTTCAAGTCCCACGTTGAGGGGTTGCTCCCTGCGCCTGGGCTCGCCATTCGGAGAGCTGCGACAGCCGCCAGGCCTGCCTCGCTCGGGGACGCTCGTCGCGCCGCAGCCTGGACCACTCGGTGAACCTCCAGGATGCCGTCGCTCGTAGCACGCAGCAGAGAGAATCTCTCCAGAGCAACCGCCGCAGCGCGAAGCTCTGAAACGTCGGTAGCTAGATAGGTGTCGTGGGCAACGTCGCTTAGCCATCTGAGCGACAACCCAGCGGGAGCCAACCAACCGAGCACGTGCCAAAGTCGCTCAGCCACTGGGGTGATCGCGGCGGCGGCGTTTATGGACACCTGGACCGATGCCCAGGCCGTCAAGTGGTAATCGAGTGGCACCGTTCCGTCGGGGAACGGGTTCTTCGTAGCGTCAACGAACATTCTGGTATAGGCGTCGAATGTGTTGAGTGAGCTAGCGGCCACCCAAGCACCAGCCTGCTCGAGGGCCAACGGCAGTCCGCCGAGAAGCTGTGCTACCCGTGCGGCCCCAGCGCCGTCGCGGGCTGCGTCACTCTCGGCGACCCGAGCGAGAAGGAAGCCCGTTGCGACATCATTGGGCAGGACGTCCACCGGCATTGCGGCGCCAAGTTGGTTCATGGTCCGATCGCGGGTCGTAATGAGCGAGAAGCCGCGTCCGCTTCGGGGCACCCAAGGCGAGACCATCTGTTCGTCCTTGACGTCGTCGAATACAAGCAGCCACCGCTTGTCGCTACTTTGTAGGTGTCGGACCGTCTGACGAGCGCGTTCACGAGGGTCAGCCCCTTCGGCAATGCCGATCTCGCCGGCGAGATCGCAGAGATCTTCGATCAGGGTCGCTTCCTCTTCGGAGCGTAACCACCAAGTCAGATCGGCGTCTGCCTTGATTCGTTCCGTCAACGCCGCCGCCACAGAGCTCTTGCCGACTCCGCCCATTCCGTTGATGAGCTGAGTGAGCACACGAGTGCCGCCCTCTTGCCAGACCTGGATCAGTTTTCTGAGGAGATCATCCCGGCCGATGAACCACCGGCTGAGATGCGGTACTCGGTCAGAGATGATCAGACGACCGAACGGAGGATCTTCGTCCGGCCGATCCAGGACGCTCAGGATCGCGTCGGCGGCCTCTGCGAGGCCGCCTGCTCCGAATCCGTCTAAGGCCTGAAGTCGCGCAAGTCCGAACGGTAGATCGACATCCGTCAGTCGGATCGGGACGATTACCTGCCGATCATTGCGAGCTTCTGTGATCGCGACTTCGATCTCCTCGTCCTGATACCACGCGTCCACGTAGTGCTGTGATACGAGTACTGCGGTGATGGACGACGCCTTGATGTGGCGGGGGAGGTCTCGGCGCCACTGATCGCCAGCTCTCGAGGATCTGGGGTGGAAGTACACTCGCTTGCCGCGATCAGTGAGGACTTCCTGGAGCCGGCGAGCGGCAGCCTCGTCAGGTCCGGCGTACGAGATGAAGATGTCGTGCCTCGGCAGCGCTGTGTCGGCCACGGACTGAAGAGTAGATGAGATGTGGAGGTTTGGCCTGGGCCCGGTGGACACGAGGATCGCCGCGGTCCGGCCCATTCGGAGCGATCTGTTCGAGGGTCACCCCCTCCGGGAGGGTTCTTCACAACCTCCACGATCGCGTTGTCACCTGGGGGTGGCTCGCTCCGGGCCTCGGCCTCGATCGGAGGACGCCGAGGCGTCCGGGTGATTGTCTTGGGGGAGATCTGGGTGAGACGTGCAACTGCTGTGGGCGATGAACCCTCGGCGACCAACTCGCGGGCCTGGGCGACACGCCCGCTCATTGCCAGTCCGCCAAGAGAGCTGTGCCGCGTTCTCCAGATCCGTAGTCGCTCGACCCAACGCCCGCTCGACCTGAGCAATCCGCTTCTTCGCGTCCTTGAGCTCTTCGGCCTGCGGGTCACGGCCCTCGGTCTCGAGGCATCTTCAGCGTGGAGCTACCAGGGTTCTACGCAGACTCGATGGTATGAGTCTCGGCCGGCGCGGTTGAGCCGGCGTGGCGGTGGTGGTCTCCGAACTCGGCGGGTGGGATGCGGCCGAGGTCGTGGGAAATGTCGGTGGAGGAAGCAGTCGATCCATTCGATGGTGGCGAGCTCGAGATCGTCGAGACCGCGCCAGGGTCACTGGTTGTGATGGACGAAGCTACCACCGACAGAGCCGTCCAGCTCCACGCTCAAGGCCTGGCCCCGCCCAAGATCGCCGAAGAGCTAGATACAACTGACGGCATCATTCGTCGGGCCCTCGATCGGCGGGACGTTCCTCGTCGTCCGGTGCCGGCGAATCAGCGTGGGTGAGGGCGATGGCCTCCTCGACCAACCTCCTCTTGGCCAACTCAATCAGCAGGCGTGCGAGCCGATCGACGTCGGGCCCTTCGTGGCGAACTGCTTGCACGGCGATACGTCGTAGCTTCGTGTGTGGGTGCTAACTCAGCTGCGGTGCGCTTAGTCAGGTATCCACCGTTACCACTCCTTGGATGTGATCGAACCATCTGTCATAGCATCGGTGCCAACGTCAACCACCACGGTCTCGAGTTCCCTACCAGCAGCTTCGTCGAGAATACGGACTCGCAGGACTGGCGGAGAAGGAAGTAGTTCAAGAACGACACCGAACGGTGCCCCTGCTGGTTGGGGCCCGATTTCAAGAGACAAATCGAGCACCGTGCTCCAGTACTTGAGATCGGTGGCCATAGCGCTCGCCGCTGGTGCTTCCAGGAGTACGAACGAGATCGCACTTTGACCATCCACCGTTGTGCCAAAGATTCCGCGTGCTGTGGCCGGCAGCTCATCGTTCGCATGAATCAGGATGAGAACCTCGGAATCGCCACTGTCCGGGTCAACAACCTCAATACCGTATGACATAGTGCTCACTGTTCGCACAGAAGGTGCATCGATCGATGGCGTTCTCGGCTGTAGCTCAGTGCTTGGCCTCGAGTGGTCGAGGGCATCATCGCTCTTCCCGGTAAGCGCCGAGGCAAGTATCCGCGCAATCTCTCCTGGCGCCATTTCCTGCGCATCAAGGCCCTGAAGTTCTCCGAGCAGCGTGCCCTTCATTGCTGACCGATCTAGGAAGACCGGAAGGATAGGCGCACCCCTCTCCGCAGACGCTTGCAGCACCGCGCCCAGCTCAAACTGCAACCTCGCAGAGCGACTGCTAGCATCCGACACGACGATGACAAAGCCAGTGGAAGACTCAAGCAACTCCCGGGCTCGAGCCTCCCAGTCCTCACCGACATCAAGGTCGACTGAATCCGTCCACGTCACGGTACTGTATGAGTTCAGCGCGTCGGTCAGGGCGTCGACCCATGCACTATCCCTTTCGGTCGCAGCGTGACTTATGAACAGCTGATGCGTGCGAGTCACCGCGTGCCGGCCTTTCCCACTCGAGTCTCCAACTCCACGACGTAGGAGTCAAAGTCGTTTATGCTAAGTAGGTGAAGCTGCCGGATGCCCTGAGGCATCCGATCGTCGGTCTGGACATGCTCGACCGTAAGGCCGTAGAGTAGACCAACGATTCGCTTCTGTGCGTACCACATGGCGCCGATCTCCATCCAGACGTTCTTGCTCTCTAGGGCCGTAGGTGTCATGAGCACAAGAAGCTCGTCGCTGCGAACCAGCTGTTCGCGTATCTCGGAGTCGAAGTTGTCGCCGCCTGCGATGTCTGCGACATCGATGAAGACGCGACTGCCATCGATCGAGCGGACGTTCCCAGCGATCTGGTTTGCCACCCACGAGTCGCATGAAGCGTGAGACACAAACACCTGGTACCAGGCAGTCATCGGACCCCGAAAGTAGCACACGTTGATCGAGCAGTGACCCGCCTGACTCCTGACGAAGCTGCCAAGCCTGTAACAGGCTGCCCGTGACTCGATCCTGCCAAGCAGCGCCTGAGGCCCTAACGACGACCGGGCTCCGTGATCGCCTCTCTAGATATGCGAATCGACGCAACTCTCTGCTCGACATCGCGCTACGACCTACTCGGCATCCCGCGACTACCGAGACCTAGACAACGCAGAGCAGAGTCGCCCATTCGGTCTTGTGCGACGCCGAGACGCTAGAGTCGAGGCGTGGTCGAGGAGTCAGCGTCGGTTCCACGCTCCGAAGGGTTCGAGTTGGCGAAGCTAGGGGCGTCGGTCTTGTTGGGCAAGCGCGGGGACGCTCTGGCGACCTATCTTGACGAGCGGAGGTCGCACCGCTTCCAAGAGCGTCTGAGCAGGCTGCAGGCTGAGCTTGAGGGCCAAGGGTTCTCCGGCGTTCAGCTCGAGGAGCGTCTGGTAGAGAGCGACGAGACGCAGGAGCTCCTCGAGGCGGCTGCCACGGTCGCTGTCAGATCTCGCTATGACGAGAAGATCAGCTACCTCGCTCGGGTACTTGTGAGCGCGCTCAGAGGATCTAGTGGAGCCTCGCTCGATACCCAGTGGCTCCGAGTCAAGGCGATCGAGGACCTTGAGTCAGTACACGTCCAAGCGCTGTCGCTGCTTTCGCCGAGCGGAGGCACGTCGTGGCGGCTGATTCGACAACGCGCCGAGGAGCGAGGGATCGACCACTCCGTGTTTGAGTCGTGTATCGGCCTCTTGGTCAAGGTCGGGCTCGTGCTCGAGAAGCAAGAACTGGAGCTCGATCTCGAGGTCGACATCGTCGAGCCGGACAAGGGGCAAATGCCGAATGAGACCTCGGTCGAGACCTGGGGCTCCGAGGTCGAGACTCAGTGGCGCTTGACTTCTCTCGGCTCTGAGATACTCCAGGAGCTGACCGAGGCGTCGAGGACCCTCTAGTCGGAGAGGCGATCGACAACGCTGCTAACCGGTCATGCAAGGAGTGTTGCCTGTCGAGGGAGTCCGGATCGAACGTTTCGTCTTCGGTGCGTCCGCACCAGCTGACCGCTCGGCGAACGCCGTCGGCTCTCGCCTGCCCGTAGCGTTCCGATCAGAGGATCCCGCAGCCGCCTTAGCTCGACGCAGGGGCCGTGCGACGAGGGTAGGAGTTGGACCAGATTGATGTGATGAGGCCCCACATGGTCAGGCAGGTCTGAGACCTCGGCGACCAGTCATCGATGCGAGCCGATTGACGGCTCCGTTGTACGGCGGCATGCTGGGCCCCGGGGGAAGCTTGCGTCGCGTCCTGAGCGGTGCGCGACATCACAGGTGGGGGTGGGAGATGTCTCAAGATGATCCGGCAGTCGTCGACGACGCTGACGTCGGCGATGAGCAAGATCGGGATGCGGTCGACGCGCTGCCGCCTCCGGCCACTACCCCTTTCCTTGCGGGCACATTCGGAGCTGTGACCGTGCTCTGCGTGATAGCAGTATTCGGCTTATCCATCGCGGCTGCTATCGATGCGCCAGGCAGTATCTCTGAGTCGGATTGGGATGATGTGCAAGCGATACTCATCGCTCTCGCGGTCGGAGTGGCTCTAGCCTGGAGCATCTATCTCTGGTCAGCATCGCGAGGTCGTCGAGCCGATCGTTGGGACGGCCAGTTCCGCACGTCGGAGGAGCAGCTCTACTTCCAGGCCTTGGCAATGTCTCAGTACCTGCACAAGGGAACGTCGTCCGGCGTGAGTCCGCGTCCGGAAGACGTGACGTTCCTGGCCGGGCTCTGCTCGGACTGGCCCGCCGAGTTCCGACGAGCCAAGAACGACGACAAGCTCAGAGACGAACTTGAAGAGCTCGTCAGCATTCACGACCGGTTCTCGGCGCTCGTCAGTCCTGCAAGCCCGGGCACTCTGGTGCTCTTGTACCTCGACGATGGTGAGCATCACAGGCCCTTTCCTTGGCTGGGCAGCGTCCGGCTTGTCCGGCAGATGATTGGTCTTGCTGTTGTACTGGTGTCCGTCTTCGTCGTGTCAGCGCTATTCGTCGGCAGCCGGCTCGATTCGGTCAACGGACTGTTTGGTGGTTCTGCCGGGGAGCAGGTGCAGACAGCTGTCTACCTTCTGTCCGCTGCCGGAATTGGGGCGGCGTTCGCGGCGTTGTCCAAGTCGTTCAAGTACATTAGAAATCTCAGCTACGATGTCAAGTATGAATCGTCGTACTGGATAAGGTTCGTCCAAGGGATCGTTGCAGGTCTGATCTTGTCGATAGTGATAGCGCAGGCAGCATTCGGAAGTGAGCCGGCCGAACCCGATGGCCTGGACGGTTTCCGAATCACAGTACCGCTGCTAGCGCTGATCGGAGGGTTTTCTTCTGATCTCGTGTACCGTCTACTGCAACGAATCATCGATGCGATCGAGGCCCTGATATCTGGAAGTGCTAGCGAGCGGGTGGAACGACGCGAGCAGGAGATCTCGGCGGAGGCTGATCGTCAAGCCCTAGAAGCCCGCGCCTCGGTCACGGGGCGACTCCTTGAGATGAAGACTCTTGCAGGAATGCCCGCAGAGGCGCAGGATCAGCTAGATCAGCTTGTCGGCGAGGTACTCTCGGGAGCGTCGGTCCGGAGCCGGGGCAACTAGTCGGGCGTGTCGAGCTAGTCAGGCCCCCATGCGGCTTCCAAGCGGTCCAACTCGTCGATGGGTAAGACAGTCGACCACGTCGCCCGCAGTGCGCTAGGAGCATTGTGTATCCGCTCGAAGAGGAACACTGCCTCTGGCCCATCGATGAACGGTAGGTCGTTGTCCTCGCGCGTCAGCAACATCTCGAGGCGGCGAGAGAACTGACCGAGGAAGACGTCTAGTCGGTCAACGTAGGTCTGGCGTTCTTGTCCAAGCGCTTGAATCAGCAGCGACACGACCTCGGCTGTGCGGCTAGTGTCGGCCGTGTGGCCGGTGAGTGCCGTGAAGGCCATCGATAGCTGGGCTGCCATAGCCGATACATCATCCATAGCCTGTAGCGCGAGGTCGCGGGCTGCCAACACTTCGTCGTCGAAGATCTCAGCAATAGCGACGAGTCTGTTCACCCGGCGCAGCACGTCTTCGGGCGGATCTCGTTTGTAGCTAACGAGATGGCTCGAGCTAGCCCATAGGTTCTGGGCGAAGGTCTGGAGCTGGACTTCGCAGCAGACGTTGCGATGATGTCCGAGTGCGAACGGAACGTCTCCTGGAATGAAGACCGGAGAGAGTTCGACCTGAAGATGGCGAGCAGTGTAAGCTAGCTTGTCAGCCGGGGGAGTCTTCGTGTCGTCTTCCAGGACTCGGAGACTGTGGTGTGTATGAACCTCTGCGGCAACAAGATCCACCTGATCGAGGAACGGCACCACTGCGCGAACTCCAGCAAGATCACCTATTGCGTAGAGACCACCGAACCTATCGGGATCCTTCATCACCTTCCCGATGACACTTCCCGTGCTCTTCGCTCGGCTCTCGACCTTCGCCGGCAGCCTGAGGTGACGCACGATCTGGGTCAGTTCCTCGGCGACGGCACTAGCGACGTGCGCCCAGAAGTCTCGCTCAGCGAGATGTTCAAGAAAGGCAGATCGAAGGAGCCTGGGGTCAACTGACACTGTGGATCCGGCCACGAATCGTCATGACGTCTACCTGTCGTCCGTCGACGTCCTCGACGTAGAGTTCAGGTGCGACGTCATTCGGCATGGACACTTTGAGCTCATTGTCAAAGTGGAAGGTCTTCCTCCGTGGAGCCGCATTGCTCACCTGCCGGCTCTTTCGGAAGGCGCTCGTTGGGGCGCCGATCGAACGGAGACGTGTGAGAGCCTGATCTTGGCTCTCTGCGGGGAGGTAGTCTTCGATGAAGCGTCTTGGATCGATTGTGTTCCGATTGGAAGCGAGTTCGGCGCGAAGCGCACTGAGTGCTGCATCCTTGGCCCTTGGGCTGAGCACGTCCGACTGTATCGTGCGCTGAGTAGCGCGTATCCAGTCTCGTGTCTGGACGTCGGCCTCTCGGGAGTACCGACATCCAAGAAAGTCGTCCAACCAGAACTGTGAGGACGGGCCCTTGTACATCGAACCACTCTGATCGTCTGTAACCAATCCATGTAGCAGGGGTTCTTGATCGTCGCTGCCTGAGTCGAGGAAGAAGACCGCCGCCTTGAAGACGCGTGTCTTCTCGGTTAGCACGAGACCCTCCTCAATAACTAGCTCGATCCGGAGGTCGTCTCCGCTAGTGATGGTATCGAAGCTCAGACCTCGCTCGTGTTCGACCTTGAGGAAGGCGACAGCAGGCGACTCGCCGATCTGACATCTCAACACCGCGAAGAGGCCTGGCGGGCTGTTGTGTGCTTGGCAACGCAGAAGAAGATCGGGAAGCTCGCTGAAGGCTTCGACGATCTCAGGGCCAGCGCCCTGGAGCCAAGCAGATGTGAGACTCGGCACAGGAGAACTCGGCTCGTCGAGCGGTATGACCGGTTGCGCTGACTCTCTCATCGAGCCTGTGACGCGATCGCGAAGGAAGCTCCGGAGGCGCGGTTCAAGCGTCGACTCCGACGTACTGAGCACGGCATCTACTGCTGGACCAGCTCGAGGATTCCGTCTCGGCACCTGATGGAACACGGCACCCGTTACCTCAAGAAGACCGATATCTTCCGCCACGCTATCCCCACTCGAACGTCCGACGGCTGAGTCGATGTCGACAGCTTACTCATCGCACAGACTGCCGCCGCCACCTCTAGCCAGGCGTGCTGGTTGCCGCCCTGCTGTAGACGATGTTCCCCGAGGACGTCGCACAACGGCTGATGGGCGACTTGTGTGGCTGGCTGCCTGTCGAAGCGGGAGGGCCGGCACACCCCACCGGTGTGCCGCCTCGACACGCCTAGAGCCCTCGCTTGACGACGTACCACTTCGGTGCGCGGCCACGGCCGTCGTGCTCGGGGGCCTCGGACTCCTCGAGCTCTCGCACCTTGCCTTCCTCGTTCATGAGTTGGTCGACGATGACCTTGCGGAGTGTGGCGGGTGATCCGCCGGCTGCCTCTCTGATCATGGCCAGCGTGAAGGGCTTGTCGGTGGCCATCACGGCGTCCGCGATCTCGGCTGTCGACACGCGGGGAGCTCGGGAGCGGCTCTGGCCGTTGCTCCTCGCAGAGGTCTTGCGCTTGGTCTCGAAACCGGCCTCCGCGAGCTCGCTGGGTGAGACGCCCATCTCGAGGAAGTCGTCGCCGGCGACGCCGTTGGCCTCTGCCCACTTGCGTGCGTGCTTGATGAAGCCCTCTCGGTAGGGCGTGGGGTCGACCTGCTGTGCTGAGCGGAGCGCCGCGACAGCCTTGAGTCGGTCGATTGGATCCTTGGCCTTATCAACGTCGGCCGAGAGCTTCTTGATTTCTGCCTCATCCTTGAGCGACTCTGCATTGTCGACGTACATCAGCCAGAGGCGGACTGCGCCCTCAGCGTTGGTGTCGGTAGGTGCCACGATTCTGCTCCTTTGCTGCTGGAGTTCCTGACTCTACAACGTGATGGCCATGAAGTGCTGGATCTCGTCGCAGTTGTGGTCCGAAAGGGTCACTAGGTTGGTGTTCGCGTTGCAGTGCTAGTCGCGGCACCATGGACGGCTGGCGGGTCACCTTTGATCATTCTGATGCGACGATGACTTGCTGTGGCCAGGCCTCTGCGCCGTTCGTTCGCGATCGAGTGTCCAGACGAATGCCACGCCCGAGCGAGGGAAGATCCAGCCGTCGAGATCGACTCGGATGACGTCACCGGGGAGGTCCTGTGGTGTCCGTTCGATCCGTGTCGGTCGGACAGACGGGACGAGGTCAAGCGTGCTGACACTCTGGATGCCACAGCCGCCGTAGTCAAAATCCACTCGTAGATCGCGTGTCGGCTGCTCGATGTCGAAGAACAGCAAGTGGAAGTGTCGCGGTGTGATCGTCCTGTAGGTGTAGCTCACAGCCACTGGCTCTGCTGTCTGAAGCACTTGCTCGGGGACGCTCACGGTGTAGCTCTGGCTGTGCTTGCGCTCCGAGCGGCGGATCGGTTGTTCGGCGCCGTCGATGGTGAACCGCCTAAGCTCGAAGGCAGATCTACTATTCGCTGGGATGCCGCTCTCGGGCTTGAAGAACCAGCCCGAGGTAGCGCCTCGCTCCGATGCGAGCTCGGCGTACTCGACGCGATCGGACAGACACACGAAGCGTCGCTTCGGGTGGGCCGGGACGGTGGTGTACTCCCAGCGCACCACGACATCGAAGTAGTCACCTGGCGGGAGGCTCTCGGCTTCAACTCGGTCGGGTTCAATCGGGGAGAGGTCGATGGAAAGCGAGGCATCGTGCCAGCGTTCGAGCGGTCCGATTGCCTCCTCTCGCAGGTCGCGGTAGATCTCTCGGGCGAACTCGTTGTCGCCGAGACGCATGGCCAGCGCATTCGATACCAACTCATCGAGCAGAGCTGGTGTCGCGACGCGAGCGAGATCGTCAGAACCGGCAGCGAAGGCGCGGATGACGGCGTCGCGCATGTGGGGCGCCTGCTCGGCAAGGATGCGTCGAAGGCGTTCGTCTTCGACAGCCGTCTGCTCGCGGCGGAAGAAGTAGTCAAGCCAAACCGACAAGACGGCGGCAGCGATGAGTGTGCCTCCGAGCTCCGACCACGGCATCCAGGTAAGCGTCTCGGTCACCTCATCGAGGATGAGGAATCCGACTCCGATACTGAACACTACAAAGCTGCCGAGAAGCATCTTGTAGTGAAGTAGTCGAGAGCGTAGATCTTGCATTGCGTACAGAATAAGAATACCACGACTGCGAAGCACCAAGAAGGAGATTCGTTGCCCTCCGGTGTCTCGGCCGACGGGTAAGCGAACGCCCCCAGTTCTCGACGGCAGTCCCTCGAGTCCCAGGGGCGTTCGCTCCTTGTGAGCCTGAGGCAATCCTCCGACTGCGACCAGGCCGTCGACCTCTCGACGACGACCGGCAGATTCGCCTCATCGGCGGGGGTCACGCTCAGGTCATCTCGCATCAGCCGTTGCCACCCATGATGCGTCACCTCCCCTCAACCTCGACGGATCGGAGGTCCAGGAACGGGTCGCTGGACCGAGGTGTCTCGGCCGAGACCGGCCGAACCTTATCAGAAGGCTGTGGTCGGAGTCTTGGCCAGTTCGCTCTGCTGCTCACCCGCAGACGAGCGCCGGGCCGAGGACATTGAGATCGCGCAGGGCCTCGGAGTCTCCGAGTCCGAGCGCTCCGCCGCGAATCGGGGATGACACGGGAGGGGCTACCCACGATGCCGGGGATCTCGGGTCTTCTGGGCTGCGGCGTGGGCGAGATCCTCGAGTGACCGGTCGTTCGGGCACCGGCTCGACAGGGCGACCGGCGGGATCAGCAGCGCGGGTACCTGACCGGCGACCGCCAGATCTGTGTACCGCAGTCAGGTCCACAACCGTCGTTGATCGAGTCGTGCTCGCGATGGCGAGCGTGACGCCCGTCTGTGTCGTCCGACTGGACAGTCTCTCGGAGAGCGTTCCCAGCCGCCCTCGGCGTGGTCGCGCTACTATTCTCGCATGACAGATGGAGGACAAGCCCTCTTCATGCTTCGTGATGGTCCCAGTGTCCTCGCCGTCGGTCCGCACGTAGACGACGTGGAGCTGGGGTGTGGGGGCTCGCTGTTGAGGTTCAAGCGCGAGTTTAGGGCGACGGTCCACGTCGCTGTGTTTAGCGACCACTATCAAGAGCCGACCTATGTGGACCGGAAGCGGGAAGCTGAGCGTGCCGGAGAGCTGTTCGGTTACGACACGCTTGAGATCCTGGACCACAAAGACACGGAGTTCCCTCAGGAAGAGCTGAAGATCCAAGAGCGGCTTCGGCGGCTCCGAAGGGAGCTTCAGCCGGATCTTGTCCTCGCTCCGAATCCGTCTGACACGCACCAGGATCATCGCGTGCTTGCGGACTGCGCCATCCGCGAGTTCCGCTACGGCGAGGTCCTCTGGCACTACGAGATCAATCAGTTCGGTGTGCCGAACCGCCTTCGTGCGAACACGTTCGTCTCGCTTGACGGCTCTACTGTTGGGCCGGATCCAGAGTCGCTCAGCATAGGTCAAGACTCCCTCCCGGCTCACATCCTAAGCGCCGGCGGAATGAACTACGCCAAGCTTAAGGTAGTCTTGGCGTACGAAGCGATGGTGAGCCAACGGAACAAGCCTCTGCTAGATCCAGAGCTAATGCTCGCTGTCATGCGGGTTCGAGCAATACAGCGCGACAACCAGGCCGGCTACTGCGAGGCGTTCAGCGGACGAATCAACGTGTAGGCTATGTCGGTCTTGAACATGCGGCCGATCGTGTGGTTAACTATCGTCATTGGCGAGGAGATGCTACGCTTTTGAACTATACGCACAGGCCGGATGCGGCCAATCGATCAACGGAGACGCCATACGAGCCCCTCCAGTACCGGCCGCTCAGCGTGAGTCTAGTAGCTCAGAGGAAGCCATCGGCGAAGTATGATCACGCTCTTGAGCTGAGTGTCCACCAGCAGCTGGGTGGAAGGTCGGTATCGGTCGCTCTTGGCGAGAAAGGTGTGAAGCCCGGCCATGGCGTGATTATGACTGACGAGGTGTTGAGTGTAGCGAGAGGACGATTCCTCGATCTTTGCTCTGGTCCCGTTGCCTACTTTTCGCACCTGGCTCTACTCGCCGGCTGTACGGACGTTCTAGCCGTAGACCTCAATCCGAGCTTCTCTACTGTGGAGGTGCCGTTCGCGAATAGCGACCTGCTCGAATCCGTCGATCCAGCGCTTCGGTTTGGTGCTGCTGCTCTACATCCGCCGATGCTGCCGAGAACCGCTGGATCATCCAGCGAGGATAGATTTGCGGCGTACGACTACGCGGACGAGGGTGGCCGGGGCACGCTCGACCGAGCAATCCACGATACCGCCAAGGTGCTTGACCAGGGTGGGCAGTTGGTGATCGGGCAGTTCGAGTACCTCGGCGTTGGTAGGAGGATGGGCAGGCGGAAATGCACGGCGGAGGTACTCGCCTCGAGCGGGTACTCGCTCGTCAGTGAGAAGTATGTGTGGGTGCCGATGACGCCTGTCATTGAAGCCGCGCTCGATGACATTCGAGCCGAATTCCCGCTCTTCGAGCCTCAGCTCTCGAGCGGTAGGCAGTATCACCGGTTCGCCGTCGTTGTGGCACGTAGACATTGAGCGCGCGAAACATTGAACCCCTGCTCGAGGCCGAGATCGTTGCCTTCGAACGAGTGCACAACCTGTCGGAAGGTCGCTTCCGACAGGTTCTCCATGAAGTGGCCCACGCTCTTCACGAGAACCCCAACTTTCCATCGTCAGGCATCGTGCTGATGAAGAGCCGGTTCAAGAAGCTCAGTCGGCTCGTCGAGAAAGTAGAGGATTTGCGAGCGGCTGGAGTTCCTGTTGACATCGGCAACTATACGAACCACGTGCATGACATCGCCGGCATTAGATACGTGACTCTAACCCGGCGCGACCGGCGTGCCGTCCTCGAGTACATCGAGATGACCGCTGAGGCCGGTGCACTAGAGATAGATAACATCAAGGTGATGGACGGCTTCAGTCAACTTGACTTCGACAAACCGTATCCCGAGCGGGCTGAGATCGCATTCAATGATCGGGGCTATACGTCGGTGCACTGCCTGGTGCGCGTCGCAGACTGGGCGGAGCGCGTGGAGAGTCGCTCGTCGAGCCCTGTCGTTGAGATCCAGATCCGGACGATCCTGGAGGAAGCGTGGTCGGAGGTCGACCACAGGTATCGATACGAGTTGACACGGGTCGGTATCGAGCCCCCGCTTTCAGTTCGAACAGGCTTCACCGATCTCAGCGCAATGCTGCAGGCCGTCGCTCAGCTGCAGGAAAACCTCTGCGAGCAGGCTGCCGATGCGGAGGCAAGAGAGCAGGTCGATGAGCACAATAGTCGTGCCGTTTCTGAGGCCGGTCTAGATCAGCCGACAATCGCCGCAAGGCTGTACAACCAGGTCAGCAACTTAGTGGGCGGGGTCCAGCTGACTCCAGGTGAGCTGCTGCAGATCGCGCGGTTCAACGCGGAGCCGGCAGGGGTCAAGTTGGAGACGTTGCTTGCGCGATTGTCTTCAGACTGGTCGTCGTTCGACAGTCTCCTCGCTCGCCACCGAATCGCTATTGATCGTGTCTTCGACCAGATCGAGGCTCATGCTCTCTTCCGCTACGTCGTCGTCTCAGAGTCGATCGGTACCGCCGAGGCGGAACGATCCGCCCTTCAGACCTTACGCGAAGGCCTGGCTCGATGAGGTGGGGGTGATTCCTATCGCTCTGCGGCCGAAGGGTCGCGAGTCAAGTCCGGGGCGATCCAACTGTTGTGCGCAGTTCCTCCAGCGTTGTTTGCATGGCAGCCATCACTGGTTGAGCATGAAGCCGTCTAAGCCGTCCTGAGACGTACGAGGCGCATACGGGGAGAACCATGGAGCTCGATGTCCAGCTACCTCGCTGGTGGCCGATCCGTCTGCGCCCATGATCTGCACAGCTCCCTTCGGGGAGTCCGCCTGTCAGCATCGGTCGAGAACTGAGTGGCCTTATCAGAAGGCTATGGTCGTCAGCCGCTCGGTTCGCTGTGCTGCCGGCCGTGGACGAACGCCGAGCCAAGGACCTGGAGATCGCTGCGGCGTTCGGGCAGTTGGTTCGACAGGCGCGGCTCGAACGGGAGCAGACCCAGGAGCAGCTGGCTGAGGCTGCGGGCCTGCATCCCACCTTCATCTCGAATCTTGAGCGTGGCTACCGGGTGCCAACGCTGCCGACCGTTCTGCGGGTCGCCCGGGGCCTCGGTTGCGATCTGGACGTCCTCCTGGCGGGACTCGACCCGACTGGGTGAGCGTGCCGAGGACCCGAGCGGAGGCAACGAGACGACGGTTGCGTCTACCCAGTGCCCGAGACGCGGCGGCTGGCGACGGCGATGCTCGATCAAGTCGCGCTCCCCGCCGCGATGAGATGCATACGCCCGGGTCCGACCTCGCCTGCCGGCTGCGGCAGTGAGCTCCAGAACGCGACCGGCAGCGGTGCTTCTCCGCTCGCTCCTGCGCGGTACTCGGCGCGCCCGCCTGTCACCGGACCGTCGCGTGGCGTCGCTCTTCGTTGGCGACCAGGGACGTCAGCGGTCAGCGGCAGAGGTTGCGGCAGTGCTCCGGCGGGCTCTGGCCGAGCTGCCGCCGAGCCCAGATGTGGAGGTGGTTGCTGCCGAGTACTTCGGACTCTCCGGGTTTCCGCTCGATCTCACCGGTGAGCGAGGCCTGGTGGTTCGCCTCGCCACGGCCGCGGGATCGCAATCGGTGAGACACGTGAGCCGCTCGAAAGCATCCGCTCTTGTGGCGGAGACGGCAGATTGCCTCGAGGAGCAGCTCGTCGAGCGGCCCGGTCAGCCTCAGCAACTACAGCCGGAGGCAGAGCCAAGCAATCGACCGTGGGTGCTCACGCCTCCAGCGATGGATCGCGCCCTCACGCAACCGGAGACGGTCCAGCTTCTTTCTGCGGCGTCGGAGTGCGCGTGCGACCTCGTCTGCCGATCTGACTGGGCGCCCCATCTCTTCGAGGCGATCTACCGCTGGTCCGAACGCTACGCCGATCAGCGGCGTCCCGATGGGGTGCTGCGAGTCGAGATTCGCCAGGAGCACCGCAACGCTGCCAACGCGATGTTGGCGCTGTCGTTGTGGGAGATCGTGCACTCGAAGGAGCAGATCGACGCCGTACTGGCTGGCGGCCCCGTCCTCGGCTGGTTCGGACTGCTACCTGAGGGCACCGGCGGTCGCTACGCCGAGCACTCCAAGTGGGGTCCGATGTCTTCGGCGCTCGACGCCAACGAGTTCGTTCTGCTCGCCGACGATGTCCTCGAACGCCGAGACGAAGACGGCCGCACCATCGATCTACTGATGGATCTGCTCAGGGCAGGCCGACACCGGGAGCTGCTCTCCGCCCATGATCGTGAGACGGTGCTGTGGGCGCTGGGCTATGGCCTGGCGGCGCAGGGTTCCTGGCGAGTGGTCGAGTTCGCTCGCTGGTACGCCGTGCACGAGCCGCGCTCGCTCACGACGGTCTCGCTCCTCTCGTGGGCGGCGCACGTCGCCTCGCTGCACTATCACGACGGCATGGCCTGGCGGCTCTGCGGCTCCGCCGAGCGCGTCCTGTCCAGCCTGCGCGACGTGCCGGAGGACAAGCTGTCCGGGCTGCGGTGGCAGATCTCCCTCGTGAGATCCGGCTGCCGGGTCCGCGAGGCCGACGCCTTGGCTGCCGGGGCGCAGTTCCCCAGGGCGATCACCGCGCTCAGCGAGTCGGTGCTCCAGTTGCGGGCAGCAGAGACGGCTTCGCAGCACTTCAGCGCCTCGGCTTCGCTGAGCAAGCGCGTCACCAACGACCTGCGGAGAGCGGAGATCCTGCTGGTCGCTGCCCGCTTGCGGAACGCTGGGAGACCGCTGGCAGGCTTCAGCGACGAACTGCGGCAGGCGACACGGATCGTGCAGACGGCCGCGGCGATCGTCTCTCAAGCTGCCGAGTCGGAGTTTGACGACGGCGACCGGGCGATCTTCGAGGCGCGAGTCGGCTTGCTGAAGGCGGCCCTGCACGCTCTCGTGCGCGGTCTGGACGATTCTCCACTCGCCCTGATGACCTGACGCCGGTCTCCCTTCACGCTCGATGAGGACGGCGGACGCACGGTCCGCCGGTCGCTGAGCAGAAGAGGAGATCTGCGATGACCAGGAACTTGCCGGCCCAGCGAGGGGCCGCCCTGGAGCCGACGGTCGTGGGGCCGACGACGGCGGCGCTGCCGGATCGGCGCACGAACCGGGCGCTGGTCGAGGTGGAGCGGGGCACGCTCGTCCGGCTGGCCTCGGTGCGAGCGCACACGATGGTCCAGGTCGAGAAGACCCACGAGATCGACCGGCTGGCCCGGGAGGCGATGTCGGGCCAGGCGATGCTGTCGCACTGGGCGGCCACGCTGGCCCAGGGCGACGCCTTCGTGGCCGACGAGCTCAAGATCTACACCGATCTGGCCAGGGTCGGGAAGGCCGAGATCATCTCCGAGACCATCTCGGACTTCTGTCAGGAGGGGCGGTGATGGTGGCGCTGGCGATCTTCCTGGCTCTCACCGTCATCGCCGTGATCATGCTGAGCTTCCTGTTGGGCTTCCGTCTGGGCGGCCACTCCTGGATCGCCGAGGTCAACCGCGTCCGCGCTGAGGCGGCTGCGGCGGAACGGCAGCTGCACGATCTGACCCGCTCGGCGTTCGTGGCGATGGCCGAGGAGGCCGAGCAGGCCCGGCGTCACGATCAGGCGTCGTAGAGCTTGAAGGCCGGTCCGTGGGTGGTCTGGTCGGAGAGTTGTGGCGAGTGGCGATCGCCTTGGTTGCGGTCGCCCTCGCCATCAGCTTCGTGATGAGCGTCGTAGGGCCGATCCTGCCGTACCTCGTGCTGCTGGCCGCTGCGTGGGGTATTGGACGCTTCTTGTGGCGAGGACGCTACAGCCGTTGGTGAGAATCCGGTTTAGTAACTTTCCACAGTCCATGAACCGGTGGATGTGTTCAACTACTACTCGTCAAGCGGCACAGTCCGGTCGCTGTTGTGGAATGAACTGTTGCTATTGACCGGTCCGCAGGCGGACCGGTTTACTAGATAGTGCACTTCGCGTATCTGCGAGATGCATCAACCTACCTATGCATACAGAAAGGAGGCGACGACCATGAGCAACAAGAAGAAGCGCAAGCGGCCGAACGAACAAGGTTGGAAGCGTGAACGTCGCCTCCGCGTCCGAGGCGTCCGCCACGACCAGCCTGACCTGCAGCGCCTCGGGCGAGCCCTCATCGATCTCGCTCTGGCCGAGGCCGAGGCTCAGGAGCAGCACGAGAAGGGTGACGGCCCCGAGCGGAGTGCGTCATGAGCGGGCTCGCCTGGTGGCGCCTCAGCTGGCCCCGTGAGGTTGAGCTCGAGGCGATTGTCGCCGTCTTCCGGCAACTGGCGGCTTCCCGAGTACGGCCGATCGTGCTCGAGGCCGTCGGAAGCTCAGGCGCCGTTGCCCATCGCATCGGCCTCCCGCAGCACGACCGCGACGCTCTGGCTGCGCTTCGCACGGAGCTTCCCGGCACGGACGCAGTCGAGGACGGACGAGACGTCTCGCGCCTCGATCGGGCGGTTCGTCTGCAGCTTTCTTCCCAGACCCGCCCGATCTACACCGGCGAACCGGAGCTCACCGCCCGGAGCCTGATGCGACAGCTCGCCCAGGCTCGCGGCGACGAGCTGCTCCTGCTGCAGTGGATCCTCGACCGTCCGATCACCCCACAGCTGGTCGGCGGCAACGTCAGCCGCCGCAGCCTGCAGTCCTGGCCAGAGGCGTTCGCTGATGCCCCGTGGCGGGGTGACGATCGAGCCGACAACGCCCAGGTGCGGGCGCTGCGCGACAAGCGCGGAGATCAGGGCTTCCGCGCAATCGGGCGCATCGCAGTCCGCGCAGCCGGCCTGCCTCGCCGTCGCCAGCTGATCTCGGGAATCACGAGCGCCCTGCGCACCTCCGACGGCCCCGGCGTCCGCTGGCGGGCCGTGTCGACTCGGACCGGCCGAGTCGCTGACGCCCGCGCAGGATGGACGCCACGGCTGGCGGTCAACCTGACGGAGCTTGCGCCGGTCTCAGGCTGGCCGCTCGGGCCGACTGCAGAACTGGCGGTGGTGAGCCGCCAGAGCCGAGCACTGCCGCCGGCGACCTCGCTCATCTCAACCGAACGCGTCCTCGGGGTCAGCACGGTCCCACCGGAACGCAAGATCTCCCTCAGCGCGCGTGCCGCCATGATGCATCTGGCCGTCACCGCCCCGACCGGGACCGGCAAGTCGACGCTGCTGGCCAACCTGGCACTCCAAGACGCCGCTGCAGGCCGTGGACTCGTCGTGGTCGATCCCAAGGGAGATCTCGTCGACGACATCCTGGCTCGACTCCCTGAGCATCGTCTCGACGACGTCGTGATCATCGACCCGACGAGCGACCGGCCGATCGGGCTCAACCCGCTCGACACCACCCACCGCTCACCAGAGGCCGCAGCCGATCAACTCCTGGCGGTGTTCCGCAACCTGTTCGCTGGGCACTGGGGGCCACGCACGCAAGACATCCTCCACGCCGCGCTGCTCACGCTGGCCCGCACCCCGAAGATGACCCTGGCTGCCCTGCCGCTGCTGCTGAGCGACGACGCTTTCCGACGTCGCCTGCTTGGCACGATCAACGATCCGTTCGGGGTGAGCCCCTTCTGGTCGACCTTCGAGTCGTGGTCATCGGCCGAACGGGCGACCAACACCGCCCCGGCGCTGACCCGGCTGCGTCCGTTCCTGATGCGGTCGAGCCTGCGTCGGATGCTCGGCCATGCCGAACCGGTTTGGTCCATCGACGAGGTCTTCACCAAGCGACGAGTCGTCCTCGTGGATCTGGCTGATCAGGACCTCGGACCGGACGCCGCCAAGCTCCTCGGCTCCCTGATCGTCGCCGAGCTCTGGCAGGCCGTCCTCCGCCGAGGGAGCGTTGAACCGGCCCGTCGCCACCCGGTCGTGATCGTGGCCGACGAGTTCCAGGACTACTGCCACTTCGCCCACGACTTCGAAGCCGCCCTGGCCAAGTCTCGCAGCTTCGGCGTGGGCTGGACCCTGGCGCATCAGCACCTCGACCAGCTGACTCCGTCGATCAAGGCAGCGCTGCAGTCCAACGCCCGCTCCAAGCTGCTGTTCCAGCTGGGCCCGGACGACGCCCGAGCCTTCACCCGCACCGACTCTGTCCTCGCACCAGCCGACCTTCAGAGCCTTCCGGTGTACGAGGCCTACGCCCGGCTCATGAGTGACGGAGCGACCCAGCCCTGGTGCTCGATCCGCACCCTCCCGCTGCCGGCCCGATCGCACGATCCTGCGCAGCTGCGTCGCCGTTCTGCCGAGCGCTGGGGGCGACCAATCGACGAGATCGACGCCGAGCTCGCCGAGCTGCTGAGCATGGGGAGTCCAGCGGCCGGGGATGACCTGGCACCCCGGAAACGATCCCGGAAGGAGGGCGCATGACCGGGGTCCAGGGCTGTCCGATCGCTCATCCGGTCGCGTGGACCTCGAGTCCGCGTTCGACCTGGTCAGCTCACGTGTCGAGGCGACTCCGGGCGCGGACTGTTGCGTGTATTCACGCCCACTCCGTCGCCGATTTCACGCCCGACTCCCGTTCCTCCCTCCCTTCTGCACTCCAGCCCCTCGCTCGTTCTCGTCTCCCCAAGTCCTGGACGGACTTCGAGATTCTTGTTTCGAGAAGCTCGGCAAGGGAGGGGAGATGAGTCCCCAGCGGCGGGTCTCCCCGCGCCAGCTCGAGCAGCTCCGGGCGGAGGTCTCGGAGCGCGATCTGAAGCTGCTGCGCACCGTCTTCGACTTCCGGCTCATCAGCGGCGACCAACTCCGACGGCTCTACTTCCCGGGCGGCGACAGCGAAGCGCGAGCAGCCCGGCGCGCCCTCGAACGACTACACCGCCTACGAGCGGTGCTCCGGCTCGACCGCCGCATCGGTGGGATCCGAGCTGGCTCCGCTGGCTTCCTCTACGTCATCGGTCCGATCGGCGATCGACTCATCAACACCGATCGGCCCCGCCGTCGCCTGACCGAACCCTCTGCGGCATTCGTCGCTCACACCGTCGCCGTCGCCGAGCTGTTCGTCGCTGTGACCGAGCGCATCCGCACCGTCGACGACGCTGAGATCCTCGACGTTCAGGCTGAACCGGATTGCTGGCGCGACTTCGGCGGCATCGACGGCAGGCACACGCTCCGGCCCGACCTCTACCTCTCGATCGGCCTCGACGAACTCGAGCACCGCTGGTTCATCGAGATCGACCGAGCGACGGAGCACCTGCCGGCCATCCTGCGCAAGTCGACGGTCTATGACCGCTACTACCGCACCGGCATCGAGCAGGAGCGCGAGGGCAACTTCCCGCGGGTGATGTGGGCCACTATCACCGAGAAGCGAGTCGACGCCATCGCCCGCACCCTGGCCGCGAGCACCCTCACCACCGCACTGTTTCGGACCGTCACCCTCGACGAGGGCATCGAGGTGCTCGCGGGGGAGCGCCCATGAGCCTGCCGACCGATCGCATCCTCATCGGCGATGCCCTCGACCAGCTGCGCACGCTGCCCGACGATTCCGTCGACGCCGTGGTCACCAGCCCGCCGTACTTCCAGCTGCGCTCCTACGGCCATGGCGACCAGTACGGCCTCGAACCTCACGTCGACCAGTGGGTCCAACGGCTCCGCGAGGTCATGGCCGAGATCGCCCGAGTCCTCGTCCCGACCGGGTCGGTCTGGCTCAACCTCGGCGACTCCTACTCCCGCCACGCGCGGTTCGGCGCACCACCCAAGAGCCTGCTGCTCGGACCCGAACGCCTCTCGCTGGCGTTGGTCGCCGACGGTTGGGTGCTGCGCAACCACGTGGTCTGGGCCAAGACCAACCCGATGCCGGCCAGCGTTCGCGACCGCCTCAGCTGCACGTGG
This sequence comes from Thermoanaerobaculia bacterium, assembly GCA_028285365.1. Lineage (GTDB taxonomy): Bacteria > Acidobacteriota > Thermoanaerobaculia > Multivoradales > Multivoraceae > JANQPS01. Next base: position 22,898 of record JANQPS010000494.1, read on the forward strand.
GAACACCTCTACTTCTTCACCCGCTCCCGCCGCTACTTCTTCGATCTCGACGCCATCCGCGTGCCGCACCGCACCCGACCAACGTCGAAGCCGAGAAGCCGACCGGGTGCCTACCTGCCGAAGTCCTGGGTCGCACCGCTCAGCCACGACCACGGCGGACTCGGGGCGCTCAAGGCGTCCGGCCGCCCGGGCCACCCGAAGGGCAAGAACCCCGGCGATGTCTGGACTCTGGCCACCGCCAGCTACCACGGTGCCCACTTCGCCACGTTCCCCGTACGACTG